>JANOAZ010000066.1:0-16628 GCA_031411395.1 Chthoniobacteraceae bacterium | reverse complement strand
CGAGCCGCTCGCGCAGGCTGTCGGTCGCCTTCCTCGCGGTCAGTTGCGGCTTCGCCCCCGGCGGGGCTTCCGTCGTGCTTCTATCGACGTCGGGCAGCCGTGGTCTCCGCGGCGCCGTCTGAGCGGTCAGGCTCGGGATGATCTGCCAGCCAGAGTCCGACGGCCACACTCACCGTTCGCTTCTTCATAATGGGGGGGGCGCGCAAAGGCGCACGATCCGCGTCAACGACCTTCGGAAGCAAGGCGTATCTCGTCCGCGGCCAGATGCGGCGCGCGGGTGGTGCGGAGGCTACTTTCTCGTCGCCGGGGCGGATTTCAGGCCCACGCTGTTCACTGCGATGACGCGGTATTCGTGGCGGTCGCCGAGTTTCGCGGACGTGTCGGTGAAGCGCATTTCGCGCAGCGCCGGATCGGGGGTGTCGCCGTAGCTCATGCCTTGGAAGAGCGGACGGCCGAATTTGCTCGCGGGCTTTTCGGGGAACTGCGCGAGGTCCTTTCCGTCGCGCTGGATGAGGAAGGACTGCAGACCGCTTTCGAGATCGGCCTCGGCTTCCCATCTCAGCTCCGTGCCGGTGGGGCTCGATTTCACCTGCACGTTCGTGGGGGCGGGCGGCGGGGTGGTGTCGCCGGTGTCGCCGGTGGCGAGGTACTCGGCGCGCAGTTTCCCGAAGCGCTCGCCCGGCAGCCAGCCGGCTTGGGTGAGATCGCCGGTGAAGGCGGCGGCGGGTTTTGCATCGCCTTCGTGCATCGGGGCCAGCCACGCGCTTTTCATCTCAACCGGGCGGAGCGCCTCCGTGCGGCTCCCGCGTTCGGGCAGGCGCAGCGCGAGGCATTCATCGAAGAAGGGGATCGCAAGATAACGCGAGTCGCCGCACTCGTGGCCGGTGCGCGGGTCGGCGGCGAAGGCGGCGGGTGCGCCGTGTTCGCGCCACAGCTTGAACATCGCGCGATCCGCGACGCGCGGCGGGCCGTGGCGCTTGTCGGCTTCCTCTTTTACGCCGCCATTGAACATCATCGGCACGCCGAAGACCGGGGGCGGAAGCGCCGGCGTGGGAATTTCTCCTTTCGTCCAGGCGCCATAGGCCGAGCCGGACCGCAGCCAGATCGCGGCGATGCGCTCGGGATGAAGGGTGAGCATGAGGCTCGACCAAAAGCCGCCGCCGGAATGACCCCAGAGGCACCACGGCACCTCCGCGAGTTCCGCATGGCCGGATTGCTTCGCAAACTCTCCGAGCGCCCGGAGAAATGTCTGGTCTGAGCCGTTGCGCGGATCGCACCAGAGCCGGCAGTTGTCCTTTTCCGCCTGATGATATTGCGGCCCGAGCAGCGCGCAGTCCCACTTCCGCGCGAGCGCCTGCCAGTGGAGATCCTGCGCCGCGGTGGCCGCGCCCTTGCTCGCGCCTTCGCCGCAGCCGTGCTGGTGGACGATCACGCCGCGCAGCGTCTTCGCGCCGTCTGGAATCCACAGGCGGTAGGTGACGCCGAGGGTGAGCCCGCCAGGCGCGGTGGAAGGCGGGTAGGTGATCTCAAGAGTGCGCGCGGAGGCGAACGTGCTCGCGGCCAGCGCGCAGGCGAGCGCCACGATGAAGGGAGGCGGGGGACTGAGGATCATGGATGAGTAATCGACCAGACCCCGCAGTCGTAGGGGAAGACGCGATCCATCGCCCGCGCCAGCGCGCGCAGCGCCCTGGACTGATCCAGCTTGCTGGAGCTTTTGCGGAGGAGGCAGCTTGCTGCCTGTGGCGGGGGGATGGCCCGGAGCCGGTGGAGCCTGCCGCCGCGGAGCAAGCTCCGCCGGACCGCGAAAGCGGGAGCAAGCTCCCGCAGTCCACGGCGCTCTGCGCTATTCCGATTTCCGAGCGAGTGCCACGCGGCCCGTGCGGCTGAGCTCGGAGATGCCGAACTTGCCCATGAGCATGAGAAATTTTTCGATCTTCGACTCGTTCCCGGTGACCTCGATACCGAGCACGTTGTGCTGCACGTCCACGGCCTTCGCGCGGAAGATGTCGCAGAGTTGCATCACCTCGGTGCGATTGGACGCATCGACGGTCACGCGCATGAGCACGAGTTCGCGCTCGACCACTTCCTCGTCGCGGTAGTCGTCGATCTCGATCACATCGACCAGCTTGTTGAGCTGCTTGGTCACCTGCTCCAGCGTGGTGTCGTTGCCGTTGACGACGATGGTCATGCGGGAGGTGGAAGGGTCGAGCGTCGGGCCGACGTTGAGCGAATCGATGTTGAAGCCGCGCCCGGAGAACATCCCGGCGATGCGCGTGAGCACGCCGAATTTGTTTTCGACGAGGACGGAGATCGTGTGGCGCATAGAAAGGGCGCGGAGTGTCTGTGTGAGCCTCCGGCCAGTCAAGCTGGGAATCGGCGGACGGAGCGCCAACCCCGCCGCCGATGGCAAATCCAGCAGCAGCCGCGGCTGAGAGGATGGACCGGAAGTCCCGCCGCGCGCAGCGCGAACCAAAACCCCGTCATTCTGAGGAACGAAGAACCACTGATCTCTGCGGGCGGAGGCGGTGCGGAGCGACTCCCACATGGCCGGCGGCTCCGCGCCACCTCCGCCCGCAGAAGTCAGTGCTCCTTCGCAAGCTCAGGATGACTGGTTTTTTCGTTCGCGCGTAGCGCGAGTGGAATTCCGGTACCCCCTCTTACACTTCGCCGACGCGGACGAGTTGGTAGAAATCCAGGAAACGGTCCGCGGCGCCGGTCGTGAAAACCTTGATGCCGCCGACGGTGATGCTGGTGATCTTCTCCGAGCCGAAGCCGCTGAAGCCGGAAGCGGACGGGTTGACGAGCAGATCGCCCTTGATCACCACCGGGCCGATCACGGCGTGGCGCGCGGCGTCGCCGGCATCCCGCGTGTCGGTGACATCGAAGCCGTTGCTGGCCGCGTCATTGATCCCGGCGGTGAGACTGCTGTGCAGCCAGTTGCCGCCCACGGTCACGGAGCCGATGCCGGCGTCGGGATTTTCGGCGGTGCCGATGCGATCGTCGAAGGTAGCCGTGTTGAAAAGATGCCCCGCTGCGATGTAGGCGTTCTCGACATCGCCGCCGACGACGAGCTTGCCGATGGCGTTGAAGTTGGGCGTCGTGAGCGGAGCCACGCCTTTCGCGAGGATGTAGGCGCGGGTGTCGTCATTGCCGAGGACGCTGCCTTTGACCGTGATACTCGCGATGTTTCCGCCGATGAGGATGGCTCCGTTGTAGCTCACCGTGGCGGGGATGAGCTGCGTGCCGGCGATGAGATCGCCCCACACGGTCAGGCTCCCCACATTGCCGCTGCTTTGGAAGGCGCCGGCCGGGCTGTTCACCACGGTGTCGAGATCCATCGCGCCGATGATACTCCCCTTGATCGTCGCGCTGGTCACCGAATCAACTACCAGCATCCCGGTGTTGTCCGCCCCTCCCGCCATCAAGCTGCCGCCGAGCGTCAACGTCGTGACGCCGGTCGCCCGCACGGTGCCGCTGGATTCCACGGTGCCCCCCACCACGTTGCCATTGATCGTGAAGCTCTTCACCGCGGCCGCGTCCACTCTTCCGGTGGAGGTCGCAGTCCCGCCCACGAGGTTTCCCTTGATCAGCACCTTGTCCGCAGGAGCCGCGAGAGTGACGCTGCCTTCGCCATCGCCATCCCCTCCCACGATGCTGCCGGCGACCGTAAAGGTGCCCAGCTTGCCCGCCGTGAGATTGATGGCGCCATTGACGATCCCGGCCACGGGCGTATCGCCGCGGATGCTGCCGGCGAAGCTCACGGAGCCGACCTTGCCGGCTCCGGCTGCGATCACGATCTTCCCGGTCGCGAGATCTCCGCGGACGGAGAAAGTGCCGACGCTCCCGTTGAGCGCATTGATGCCGTCGCCACCGGCGCCGGTGAACTTCGTGTGCGGCACGATGCCGATTCCCGCGGAGAGATAGGTGCCGATCGCCGTCGTGTTGTCGCCGCAGTCGAACTCCGCGATGGTCGCCTTCGGGCTCGACCAACTCTTGAGGGCGACGCCCGTGGCGTCCACGTGCCCGAGGTCGATGTGCCCGTCGCCGTTGCCCAGGGCCTTCACGGTCAGGGTGAGCGCGTCATTGGCGTTGGTCAGCGTGATCTTATCGACGAGCACGGTGAGGCCGCCGGCGTCTTCGCTCACGAAGGTGGGCGCGGCAGCTCCGGTCCATTTGAAGGTGACCACGTCGCCATCCCAGTCGGTCCAGGTAGCGGTTTTGGTGAAGGCATTGACGGCGACGCTGGCGGGGGCGATGCGGGCTTCGAGGGCTTCGATGGACGGGTGGTTCAGGTGCATGATGTGCGGGTGGTTTGGATTTCGCGGATGGTTCACGGGTTCGGCGGAGGGAAAGCTCGAGCGGGGCGCCCGTCCCGGCGGTGCGTGCGGCGATGAAGATGCCGGCCGGGAACTTCAGGTAGCGGAGGAGGCGCCATTCGCATGCGAAGGTGCACAGGCGATCAATCGCGGTCGAGGTGATTCGCGAGAGCCTTCCGGCCGGTTGAGCCGGAGATCGACGGTCGCCGCGCCGATCCAGCCGTCGATTACAAATCCAGCAGCAGCCGCGCGGGGTTCTCGATGCAATCCTTCACCCGCACGAGGAAGGTGACCGCTTCCTTCCCATCCACCACGCGATGATCGTAGCTCAGCGCGAGATACATCATCGGACGCACCACGACCTGCCCCTTTTCCGCGATCGGGCGCTCCTGGATCTTGTGCATGCCCAGGATGCCGCTCTGCGGCGGATTGAGGATCGGCGTCGAGAGCAGCGAGCCGTAGATGCCGCCGTTCGAGATCGTGAAGACGCCGCCGCTCAGGTCCTCGATCTTGATCTTCCCGTCGCGCGCTTTCTTCGCGTAGTCAGCGAGGTCGCGCTCGACTTGTGCGAAGGATTTTTTGTCCGCATCGCGCACCACCGGCACGATCAGCCCGCGCTCGGTGCCCACGGCCACGCCCACGTCGTAGTAGTTGTTTTGGATGAAGTCGTCGCCTTCCATCCGGCCATTCACCGAGGGCACCGCCTTGAGCGCGCTGACCGTCGCTTTGATGAAGAACGACATGAAGCCGAGCTTGATCCCGTGCTCCTTGGTGAAGGACTCCTGCATCTCCGAGCGCAGCTTCATCACCGCGCTCATGTCTGCTTCGTTGAAGGTGGTGAGGATCGCGGCGGTGTGCTGCGCCATCACGAGTTGCGCGGCGATCTTCCGGCGCAGCGGCGAGAGTTTCTTCCGCGTGGTCCGGCCCTCGGTCACGGGCGCGAGATTTTCGGAGACGACGGCGAGCGATTGATTCGCGGCCTCGACGGAGGCCGCGATGCTGGGCGCAGCGGGCGTGGGCGCGGCTACCGCGCTGGCCTCCTTCGGCATGCTGACCGAGGGCGTTTTGGGCATCACCGCGGCGGGCGGCTCGACTTTGGCCCGCGTGGTGCGCGCGTCGGATTTGTCGTCAGGCGTCTGCGCCGCGTCCGGTTTTGCCGCGGTGCCTTCCTCGATCGCGCCGACGACCTCGCCGATCTTCACCTCGGAACCTGCCGCCACTTTGATCCGCAAGGTGCCCGCCTTCTCCGCCGTGATCTCGGTCGAGACCTTGTCCGTCTCCAGCGTGAACAGCGCCTCGCCCGCGGTCACCGCGTCGCCTTCATTCTTGTGCCAGGTGGAGAGGAGCCCGCTGGTGATGGATTCGCCGACCGCGGGGATTTTGATTTCGAGAGACATGGAGGAATTGCGGATTGGCGATGGCGGATTGCGGATTGCGGATTGGAGCGACCGGAGCGCAGCGAGTTACACCTTCGCCGCCCCCAATCCGCAATCCGAAATCCATGCGCAACCCCACTTCCCCGCGTGCCGCCTGACGTCGAGTCCGGCAGGCTGCTAGCTGGCCGATGGCAGCGGCGCGATCGGGTCGGCTTCGGCGTCGTAATCCACGCCGGGGAGGCCGAAGCCGAAGAGCTTGAGGAATTCGGCGCGGTAGCCGGCGATGTCGGAAATCGACTCGAGGTTCTCGGTGGTGACCTCCTTCCACAGCGTAGCGACGGCGCTCTGGATCTCGGGGCGCATCTCCCAGTCGTCGATGCGGATGCGGCCCTCGGGATCGAGTTGGGGCTTGGCGCCGGGGGCGAGGCGTTCGGCGAAAAGGCGCTGGATTTGTTCGATGCAGCCTTCGTGCAGGCCGCGCGCTTTCATCACTTTGTAGAGGAGGGAAATATAGAGCGGCACGACGGGGATGGCGCTGCTGGCCTGGGTGACGAGCGCTTTGTTGATCGAGACGAAGGCGCGGCCCTGGGTGGCGCCGAGCTTTTGCTGGAGCCGTTTGGCGGTTGCTTCGAGGTGTTCTTTCGCCCGTCCGATGGTGCCCGCGCGGTAGATGGCGTGGGTGAGATCGGGCCCGATGTAGCTGTAGGCCACGGTGAGCGCGCCGTCGGCGAGGAGGCCGGCGGATTGCAGGGCATCGATCCACATTTCCCAATCCTCGCCGCCCATCACGGCGACGGTGTCGGCGATCTCCTGCTCGGTGGCGGGTTCGATGGTGATGTCGTTGACGGTGCCCTTGTCGGTATTGACCGTCTTGGCGGTGAAAGCGGGGCCGACGGGCTTGAGGGTGGAGCTGAAGGTGGTGCCGCTTTTCGGATGGGTGCGGCGGGGCGAGGCGAGGCTGTAGAGGACGGCATCGACGGTGCCAAGGTCGGCTTTGATCGTGTCAATGACCTGCTGCTTGATGGCGTCGGAGTAGGCGTCGCCATTGATGCTTTTCGCGTAGAGGCCGGCGGCGTGCGCGGCTTTTTCGAAGGCGACCGAGTTATACCAGCCGGCGCTCGCGGTGCGGCCTTCCTCGCCGGGCTTTTCGAAGAAAACGCCGAGCGTCGCGGCGCCGCCGGCGAAGGCGGGGACGATGCGGCTGGCGAGCCCGTATCCGGTGGAGGCGCCGATCACGAGCACGCGCTTCGGTGCGCCGTCGATGGGGCCTTTGCTGCGCACGAAGGCGATTTGCTGGTCCACATGCGCGGCACAACCGGCGGGGTGCGCGGTGGTGCAGATGAATCCACGGATCTTGGGCTTGATGAGCGTGGCGGGGACTCTGCGAGAGCCGCGCGCGGGCGGTAAAGACTTTCCGCTGGGTGGTGAACCAAGCGCGGGGCTCCGGGCTCCGCGAGACATTCACTTGGAAAACCGAAGCCGGCAGCCTAAAGTCCGGTCTTCAACGATATGCGCCCGACGATACCAGCCATCATCCTGATCGCGGCCAGCGCCGCTGCTTTGCACGGGCAAAATGCGACCACGGCGCTGAGCGCGCTCAAGCTCCTGCCCAAGGCGGAGTTGAAGCGGATCGCCCGCATCGAAGCCCGCGAGGGGAATCCCACCCCGGAACGCTGGTACATCCTCGTCCACAATCCCGACGAAGAATCCGGGCTGCGCGAGTACGTGGTGGCCGGCGGCGAGGTCGTGGCAAAGCGTGCTCTCTCGCAATTCGCCGAGGTCGTGAAAGCCGTCGAGGTGATCGGGAACGACGGATTGCGCATGGATTCCGATCGCGTCGGGCGCCTCGCGCAACAGTACGCGGTGGCGAACAACGTGGTGCCCGCGACCATCAATTACCAACTCCGCAAGGATGACAACGACGGCACCCCGGTCTGGAATGTGACGTGCATGGACGGCGACGGGAAGGCGCTCGGAGGGATCGTGGTCGCGGCGAACAAAGATAAGAGCAGCGTGCTTTCACAGACGGGCTTCCCCGTGGCCCCGGCTGCAGAGAAACGCCCCAGGGTGGAACCCGCGTCCGGCGACGACGACGAGCGCGACCGCGAGCAGGCTCGCACGGCTCGGAAACGGTACGTGGTGCGCACCCGCCCTGGCGAACCGGTGCGGCAGGCGCCCCCGCAACCGGAGAAACCGACTTTCTTCCAGCGGATGTTCGGACGCTGAATGACGCTCGCGCGCCAGCTCACGCGCCTGCTCGGACCGGACGCGGTCAGCGTCGAACCCGAAACCCTCGCCGCCCATGCGGGCGACAAGTGGTTCGCGAGTCATGCGCCCGAGGTGGTGGTCTTCGCGGAAAATACCGCGCAGGTCAGCCGGTTGCTGAAGTTCGCCAACCGCCATGCCATTCCCGTGACTCCGCGCGGCGCGGGCGTGGGCTACGTGGGAGGCTGTGTGCCGCTGCGCGGCGGGATCGCGCTGTCGCTGGCGCGCATGAATCGGATCAAGGAAATCAACTTTGCGGATGCCGTGGCGGTCGTCGAGCCGGGTGTCATCACTGGCGTGCTCCAGGCCGAAGCGCGGAAGCGAAAGCTCTTTTATCCGCCGGACCCTGCGAGCCTCAAGGAGTGCAGCCTCGGCGGGAACATCGCGACCAATGCCGGCGGTCCGCGCTGCCTCAAGTACGGCGTGACCCGCCACTACCTCCTCGGTCTGGAGGTCGTGCTCGCGGATGGCCGCGTGCTCCGCACCGGCAGCCGCACGCACAAGAACAAAACCGGCTTCGACCTGATCAGCCTGTTCACCGGTTCGGAGGGGATGCTCGGCGTGGTCACCGAAGCGACCTTGCGGCTGCTCCCGCTGCCGCCGGCGCGCGCGACGCTCTCGGCGAGCTTTCGCACGTTTCGCCAGGCCGCGAAGGTCGTGCAGGAAATTTTCGCGGCCGGCTTTTTGCCCTGCGCGCTGGAGATCGCGGATGCATTTACCCTCGCCGCCGCCGGCGAGTATCTCGGCAAAATGCTCGCGCCCCGCGGCAGCGCTCATCTTCTCATCGACCTCGACGGCCAGCCGGAATCGGTCGCCGCGGAAGCCCGCTCGCTCGGCGCATTGCTCGGGAAACTCAAGGCGGTGAACGCCAAAACGGCGATCGGTGAGGTGGCGTGCGAGGCGCTTTGGAGCTTGCGTCGCGCGTTTTCCCAGTCCTTGAAGGCGACCGGGCTGATCAAGCTGAACGAGGACATCGTGGTGCCGCGCGGCCGGCTCGTGGACCTCGCGGAATTTGCCGGGGAGCTGCGGAAAAAATATGGCTACCCGATCGCGTGCTTCGGCCATGCGGGCGATGGGAACATTCACGTCAACATCATGGCGGCGAACTATCACACCGACCGTGCCGTGCACCGGAAAGTCGGCGCGGCGCTCGACGAACTCTTCGCGCAGGTGCTCGCGTGGGGCGGTGTGATCACCGGCGAACACGGCATCGGCATCGCCAAACAGCGCTGGTTTCCCGCCGCGACCTCGCCGGTGAGCCGCGAGGTGCACGCGGCGCTCAAGGCCGCGCTGGATCCGAAAGGGATTCTGAACCCGGGGAAGTTCGTGCGCTGAGCGGTTTCGGTCGGGGACGCGACGGAGCGCGTCCCTCCAGGTAATCGCGGCTACTCCAGCACCACGTTTCGCTCGCGCAGCGTCGTGCCGGTCTGCTGGTGGTACCTGGCCACGTCCTTGTTATAGGTCGAGACCGATTCGTGTTCCAACGCTTCGGCGTCGGAGAGTTTCTTCTGGAGTTCGAGCACCTCGAATGTCGTGCCGGTGCCGGCGCGCAGCCGCTCTTCCCCTGCATCCAGGCTCTCGCGGGCGAGGCGGCGCGCCACGCGGCTGGCAGTGATGCTTTCCTGCGAAGTCACGATCTGGCCGACGGCGTTGTCCACATCCACGATGATCTGCTGCTCGAGCGCCTCGATGGCGAGCAGCGACTTGGCCACTTCGAGCCGCGCCTGCTGCAGCGAGGCGCTGGCCTCGCGGTTCCCGAGCGGGATGCTGAAGATGACCCCCGCGGACCACGCAGTCTGATCGCGCCGGCCGACGCGCGAGAAGCTGCCCCCGAAGTCGTTGTCGAGGCCGAGCAAAGCGAGGCTCCCGGTGAGGTCGATGCGCGGCAGCAATTGATTTTTTTGCACCACGACCTGGATGTGCCGTCGGTCGAGGTCGAGCAGCGCCTGGCGGTAGTCGGGCCGCAGCGCGAGCGCATCGGCGATGCCCTCGCGGACTTCCCCGGTGAAGCGCGGCGAGGGCGGCGGCTCGACCTCCAGCCGGGTATCGAGCATTTCGAACAGATCGCCGGTCACGAGTTGCTTCAGGAAGTTCTCGTTATTCAGCACCGCGCGCTGGCCTCGGATCACGTCTTCCTCACGTGCGGCGGCGGCGGCCTTGGCTTCGGTGACTTCGAGCGGCGACTTTACCCCGATCTCCACCCGCGCCTGGTTGTCCTTGAGGAGTTGCTGTGCGAGTTCGCGCGAACGTTCCGCGACGCGCAGCTTTTCGATCGAGAGTTGGAGTGCGTTGTAGGCGTCACTGGTTTCCGTCAGCACGTCGATCACCCGCTTGCGGAGCTGCCATTCGGAGACCTTCGCGTTGTTCCGCGCGATGCGGACCTGCGCGAGATTTACCGCCGGGCCGGCGCCGCGGAGGAGAGGCTGGCGGAGGCTGAGGCTCCCCGTGGTGTCGTAGATGTCGCCGAGCAATCCCGTGCTGCCGGTATTGCCCCGCGAGCCATAGCCAAGGTCGTATTCTGTGCCCCACGCGGTCACGCCGCTGATCCCGCTGCTCAGGCGGTCGAGCCGGCTGACACTCCTGGTCTGCAACTGCACCGGCCGCGCTTCCGGCTCGCCGGGAGCGAGCAGCGGGTCGGTTGGGTTGAGATTCGTGGGTTGGAGTTGCACGCGGTTGCCGAACACCTCGCGGCGCGTGTCTTCGCTGCGCTCCGCGGTGATATCGAAAACGGGATCGAAACGCCCGAGTTCCTTTCGCACCCCTTCACCCGCGATCTTCGAATCGATGCGCTGCACCTCGATGGAAAAATTGCGCCGGAGCGCATTTTGCAGCGCCGTCTCGAGCGTGAGCCTCAGCACCCGGTGCGGTGGGGGTTCCTTCGCAGCGAGAGCGCTGGAAGTGACGACCAGGCAGAGAAAGAGGGGCACGAGGCGGATCATGGGCGGACGGTAAAACGGAGCGGAGAGTGAGGGCGCGGGGAGAAAAACCCAAGCATTTGAGCGCGGGTCACCCACTATATCGCAAAGGCGGCGGAATCTTATCCGGATTCCCCGGTGGCATCTCGGTGGCGCGGACCCTTCCAAAAGCGCCGTCATTCCTCGGCTGCGCTCGGAATGACGGGTGTTTTTGGGCTGATTGACTCGCGCCGATTCGCGGGTTGCCGGGCGCGGGGCTTTCTGGCGTGATTCCCGCCCCTCGCATGAAGCTCTGTGTCCTGAATCCCGGTGGCAACGACCCCGAGCAACACTTTCCCGATTTCGCCGGCCGGCCCGATGAAGTCGCGCATCCGCCGGTGAATTATCACGGATTCGCCGCCTGCACGGGCGGCAGCTTTTTTCGCAAAAACACGGCGATCCCCGCGGACCGGAAAACCGTGCTGGTGCTGCTCCGCCACGATCTCAAATCCGCCCGGCATGCGGTGGTGGATCTCCGGCGTGAAAAGAAGATCGTGGCAATCGCGTGGAAAGAAGCCGGCGCCCTCCAGGTCGCCGAGCAGCTCGCGAAGCCGGCGAACGTGCAGCTTTTCCGCGAGATCTGTGAGCGCTGCGATCTGGCCATCGCCACCACGGCGGACCTCGTCCCGCTCTTTCGCAATGCCGGGGCGCGTTACGTCGAGTTCGTGCCGACGCCGTATCCGGTGGAGGAGGCGGAGTGGGATTTCTCCACGCCGATCGAGGAGCGGCGGGGCATTTTCCTCGGCACGCGCGAATTCGACGTCGCATCGCGCCAGCATCTCGCGGCGATGCTGAGCGTGAAATACCTCGCCGAGTCGATGGGCGAGCCGGTCACGGTCTTCAACGTGGGCGGCTGGCGGGGCCGGCGGATGCTCGCGCAAATGCGTTTTCCGGAGGAATTGCTCCGCGTGGTCGAAGGCTTGCGGTCGTACCCGCGCTATCTGCGGATCATGGCGAATCACAAGTTCGTCTTCCAACTCGACGCGAGCGGAGTGCCCGGACAAGTCGCGGGCGACGCCTTGCTCTGCCGCATCCCATGCGTCGGCGGCGATGGTACCACGGAGCGGCTCGTCTTCCCCGATCTCTGCGGTCACGGCCGCACCCATGAGCAACTCTTCGACGTCGCCGCGCGGCTGCTCGAACATCCGCACGACATCGAGGCGGTCGTGGAGGAAGCGCTCGCGCGCGCCCGGACGACGATTTCCTTCGCGACGATCGCGCGGCGTTGCGAGCAGCTCTTCGGGCGTTTTTCCAAGTGAAGCTCCTGGTACGGATCGCGGACCTCGCGGCGACCGCGGTGCGCGCTTGGTTGATCGTCGGCATCCTGCTCCGCGTGACCCGCGTGCGCGACCGGTTCGATGGCCTCGCGCTGGTTTTTTACACCACGCCCTGGCCGGTCATCGCCGCAGCCTTTTTGCTCCTCGCCTTCCATTTCAAACTTCGCGGGAATCGCCATGCCGTGCGCCGCTATGCGGCGTTTGCGGTGGGCGCACTTTTCACCTGGGTCGCCACGAGCTGGCACTCGACGCCGCCGTCCGGCGATTCGCCTGATCTGCGCTTCATCCACTGGAATGTCGCCCACGCCGATCGACTCCGCCCGCGCTGCGTGAACTGGCTGCGGGAGCAGCAGCCCGACATCATCTGCCTCACGGAGACGCGGGCGGTGGTGGGAAAGCCCGCCGATCGCTGGAGCCCGGAGTTTCCCGGCTATGCGAGCCAGCTCGGGCCAGGCAGCCTGCTCTGCCTCGTGCGCGGCGAAGTCCTGAGCTGCGAGCAGGGTTCGCTCGCGGTGGGTTCGTTCTATGCGCTGCATCGGCTGCGGGTCCGCGGACGCGAGGTGAACGTGCTCCAGGCGGATTTGTATGCCCGACCGGTGCAGTCGCGCCGACCGCCGTTGGTCCGCCTCGGGGAGATCGCGCGCCGGTACGCGGACGGCAATCTGATCATCGCGGGTGATTTCAATACGCCGCGGGAATCGGCGCATTTCGATCCGCTTCGCGCGGACTTTTCGAATGCGTTCGAAGCCGGGGGGCGCGGACTCGCGGAGACGTGGCCGATTCCTGCCCTCGCTCTCAGCCTCGATCAGGTCTGGCTCGGCCGTCGGTGGCGCGCCGTGGATTGCGTGCAGCCGTGGACCGTCATCTCCGATCATCGTCCGGTGATCGTGACGATCGCCGACCGCCAGCCCGGCCGACCGTCTTTTCGGACGAGGCAAGTCGAGTGACCGTGTCGTATCGACCCTCGACGCTCGGTTCCACTGCTGCTATTCCATTTCACCCCCTATGAATATCCGTCCCATCCTCCTCGCGTCAGTTCTCTGCACATTTGCGGCCAGCCACATCGCGATCGGTGCGCGCGTCGCCACCGAGCTGCCGCTCAAGAATCCGGTGAAGGCCGATCCCGCGATGAAGTCGATCGGGCCGCTGGCTTTTGGGCCGCGCGGCGTCCTGCTCATCGCGGAGCCGGGCACGGCCTCGATCGTCGCGGTCGAGACAGGCGACACGTCCGGGCCGGCCAAACTCGCCCAGCCTGTGCAGGACGTAAACGCAGTCCTGGCCACGGCGCTCGGGGCGACCTCCGATCAGGTGCAGATCGCCGACATGGCGGTGAATCCCGCGAGCGGGAAGACCTACTTCTCGGTGCGCAACTTGGCGGCGAAGAATGTCGCCGTGGTCGTCATCGATGTGAGCGGCAAGGCGGCGCCGCTCGCTCTCGCGACGCTCCCGCATGTGCGCGTGTCCCTTCCGAAAATCGAAGCGGGGCCGTTGCGCAACATCTCGGATCTCGCCTTCGCGGGCGACCGGGTGCTCGTCACCGGGCAGAGCAATGAGGAGTTCAGCAGCAAGATCTTCTCGATCGCGCTGCCGCTCGCAGCGGATTCCGAGAACCGCACCTTCAGCGCGGAGACCTATCACGTCGCCCACAAGCGATGGGAGACGAAGGCGCCGATCCAGAGCTTCATCCCCTACGACGATCACGGGAAGGCGTGCGTGGTGGGCGCGTTTGCCTGCACGCCGATCGCGAAGTTTCCCATCGCCGAACTCGCGGGTGGGGCGAACGTGCGCGGCACCAGCGTGGTCGAACTCGGCTCGGGCAACCGGCCGATCGATCTCTTCGCCTACACCAAGGACAATCGCGGATGGATCGTCACGAACACGAACCGGTTCCATCAGCCGCTCTTCGGTCCGTCGAAATACTGGGGCGTGCGGGTGAGCACGGATTATCTCGATCGCAGCGCGCCGGAGCAGATCAACGAAGCGGCGGCACGGCGCGACGTGAAGGCGAAGTCCGGCCCCGCCGGGATCGAGATCATGGACTCGCTTTCGGGCGCCGTGCATATCGACAAGCTGGATGACTCGACAATGATCGTGCTCCGTGAAGACGGCGAAAAATTCCGGCTCGAAACGGCGGCGCTGCCGTAACGGGTGGGCGCTGGCGGTGGCCGGAGCGCTGCTCTGGTCGGCGACGGTGGAGAGCTTCGCGCCAACACCAGAGCCGCCTTTGCTCCCGGCGATTTATCCGAGTGGCGACACGCTGCCGGCGAATCATCTCAAGTTCTATCTCCACTTCGCGGAGCCGATGCGGGAAGGTGTGTTCCTCGCGCACTGCCGTCTGCTCGATGAACGCGGTGAACCGGTGATCGAGCCGTTTCGCGAGACGGAATTGTGGTCCGACGATCACCGCCGGCTCACGCTCTGGCTGCATCCGGGCCGGCAAAAAACGGGGGTGAATCTGAACGCGGAATTCGGCCCGGTGCTGGAGGCCGGGCGCCGCTACACGCTGGTCATTTCCGGCCAATGGCCGACCGAACAAGGCGCGGCGCTCGGGGCGGATTTGCAGAAAGTGTTTCGCACCGGGTCGCGGGCGGCCCGGCAGCTCGATGCGACGGAATGGCGGATCGAGCCGCCTGCCGCGGGCACGACGCAGCCGCTGACGGTGCGCTTTCCCGGACCGCTCGATCATGCGCTTCTCGCGCGCTGCCTGCGCGTGCTCGACGCGCTGGGGGCGCCAGTGAAAGGCACCGTGGCGACCGCGGATCAGGAACGGACCTGGCGCTTTACCCCTGAGCACCCGTGGAAGCGCGAAGAGCATCGCCTCGCCGCGGAGTCGATCCTCGAAGACCTCGCCGGAAACAGCCTCGCGCGTCCCTTCGAAGTGGACCTGAATGCGCCGCCTCCGCGATCGGTGCCGCGGCTGGTCACGCTCTCCTTTCAACCAGTCGAAGTGCGGCGCTGACGCGAAAACTACGGGACCGCTCGCGCGAGGATGTAGTCGTCCATGACGAAGCCGCCGCCGATGTCGGCGGTGAGCGATTCGACGATCTGGAAACCGGCGTGGTCGTAACTGCGGAGGGCGCGGGTGTTGTGTTTGTTCACGCGGAGGCGGAGTTCGTTGGCCCCCCGGGCGGCGGCGTGCGCGAGCGCTCGGGCGAGCATGGCTTGGCCGAGGCCCTGACCGTGGAGTTCGGGAAGGAGGTAGAGTTTGTGCAACTCGGCGGGCGCGGCGTGGGGGAAGGTGAGCGCGAGATAGCCGACCGGCGTGTCATCGAGAAGGGCGATCTCCCAGAGCACACCGCCGGTCAGCTCCGTGGCGATCTGTTGGGCCGAATACATCCAGGCGAGCATGTAGTCGATTTGTTCGACGGTGATCATGCCGAGATAGCACGCGTGCCAGATGCGGCTGGCGAGGTCGCGGAGCAGGGGAATGTCGGCGGTGGTGGCGGAGCGAAAGGTGAGAGGCATCGGGGCGGCGCGCTCTTGCTCCTACTCCTGAAGCTGAACTTGCTCCCAGCCCCAAAAACGCGACGGAGCAGCGGGTAAGTGCAAGCTCAAGAGCACGAGCAAGGCTGCCCAGATTTGCCCTTGACCGGCCCCGGGACCACCTCCATTGTCGCCGCCCACTTTCACCCGACTCCTTTTCCCAATGAAAACCTGCGAAATCACTCAAGCCCACCCGACCACGGGCAGCAAAATCCACCGTCGCGGTCTCGCGAAGAAGAAGGGCGGCATCGGCCAGCACGTGACCAAGGTCGTCACGCGGACCTTTGAGCCAAACCTGAGGAAGAAGCGCTTGTGGGTGAGCGAACTCAAGAAATTCGTGACCATCAAGCTCACGGCACGGGCGCTTAAAACCGTGACGAAGAATGGCGCCTATGCCACTCTGAAAAAAGCGGGCGTCATCTGAGTCGGGTGGCCTCGGCCAAAAAACCCACAGAAAAGAAAACCCCAACGACGCACACCTATGGCATTCTCCGTGATCAGCAAAAAGTCGGGCAAGACCTACTTCCTCCACGAGCGGAAGCAGGAGTTGAAGGGCGGTCAAAAGGTCACCTTGTTCTATTTCGGCGCCGAGGCGAAGGAAGGTGCAATCGACGCGCTTCCCGCCGGCTACGAAGTCTCCGAGAACACCAAGACCGGCCTCCCGCTCTTGAAGAAGACCGTCAAGCCGGCGTAGAGCCAGCCCGAGTCTGAGTATTTCCTGGCGGCGTGGAGTCTGTCTCCCGCCGCCAGCGCTTTTTTGATTACGGATTGCGGATTGCGGATTGCGGATTGAAGAGGGATGCATCCGGGCGCCACTCGCCGTCTCCAATCCGCAATCCGCAATCGCCAATCCGCAAACCCCATGAAACCCGTCCCCGTCACCATCCTCACCGGCTTCCTCGGCGCCGGCAAAACGACGCTGCTCAACTACATCCTCAAGCAGCAGCACGGCTATAA
>JANOAZ010000065.1:0-22076 GCA_031411395.1 Chthoniobacteraceae bacterium | reverse complement strand
TCCAAGAGCTTCCATTCGGCATCGGTGAGATCACTGGGATAGGGTTCTTTGGTCAGCATCCCAAGCCTTCCACCCTATCTCTCCAAAAAGTACAAGAACTAAAATTACTGGAGCACCGACTTTTTAGACGGTCACTTAGGGAACGCTCAGGTAGATCAGCTCCGGCGGCAGCCCTTTCACGCTCGGGCTTTTCCGGCCGAAGATGTTCACCATCGCGGCGAGGTGATCGCCTTCCAGTTTCTTCAGCTTGGGAAGCTGAGCCTTGGCCTTGTTTGGATCACTCGTCACCGCCACCACCGCCCGCAGCGCGAGCAGGCTTTTCTCCGCTGTGACCAGCCCCTTCTGTGCGACGAGCCCGGCGGTGGGATGCTGCAAGGTGTAATCGACGAACGCCGTCTTCAGTGCCTTGCGCGCCTGCCTGTGCGCCGCGATGGCCGCGTCGAGATCGAGGAGCGCGCCGGGGAAATCAGGGGCGGCGAGAGACAGTTTCGCGTGCGCCAGCCGAAGCGCCTCCACCGTCGTCCGCAGAGGCCGCAACACGGTGCTTTCCGCCTCGCCGCCGATCGCCTCGCCATCCATCGCCAGGTGAGTGAAATAAAATGTCGCATCCTCATCCACATTGATCAGCCCGATGCCGAGCGTGAGGGGCGCAGGGTCGGGCGCGGTGCTCTCCGAAAAGATGACAATCCAGTCTTCAGCGCTCTGATCGGACGGGGTGGGCCGGTAGGAGAAGACCAGCGCGGTGTCGGTCTGCTCCATGCGCACGTCCACTTGATGGGTCCCGCCGACCAGTCGGGTGGGGCCGAACTGCGTGCTCCCGAGATTGGTCACGTAAACGAGCCAGCCATCCGACGGCTCGTGATAGACTGCTCCGATGTAGCGCGTGCGGCTGCCGGCCGGGAAATCCGGCTGCAGGGAGCGGATGCCCGCGGCGCTCTGCCCGCTGCGGAGGCCGGTGGTGCCCGCATAGGCGATGGTCGTCTGGCAAATGAACGTGCCGGTGGAAGTGTTGGGCAGATTGCGAAAGCGCGGAAAGGGCCCGGGTGGACCGGCCTTCATGGAAAGGCGCAAATCCGGAGGAACCGTCACGGCGGAAGCTGCCGCGGCGGCCGCAGTGGTGGAGGCAGGGAACGGCGCGATACTGACGTCGAGCGCGTTCGCTTCCTGACGCGCCGAGGCGGCGTCCGGAGCCACGCCGTCCAGTAAAGCACGGATTGGGTACATGGAGCCGCATCCTACCCCGGCGAGGATGACCAGGACTCCCCCGAGGGAGACAGCGAGGCGGCGAAGGAAGCGGAGTTTCATGGGATGCGCAGCGAGAAGAGAGCTGGAGCCGTCTTCAGATTGGGAGCCGCGCACCCGAGCAGGTTGGCCATCGCGGCGAGTTCCGCGCCGGCCACCGTATTGAGCTTGGCCACTTGCGCCGCAGCCTTGCTGGGGGTGCCGCTGTCCACCGCCGTTTTTGCGGCCGCCAGATCGTCGGTCAACTTCTGGAGGGAGCTTTGAGCCTCCCGCGCAAACAAGAGCGTCTGCATTCGGAAGACATCGTTTTGGAGCTTCGCGAGCGCATTATCGTGAGCGGTGATCGCCGCCGCCAGATCGCCCGATGCTCCCGGCAGATTCGCGGGGACCGCGACGATCTTTGCCTGCGCCGCGCGAATCGCCTCCACTGCGGCGCGCAGCTCCACGATCACCGGGTATTCGAGCGTCCCGCCGATGGCGTCGCCGTCGAGGGCGAAGTTGGAGAAGAAGGCCACGCCGAGCTTCTTCAGCTTGCGGATGCCGATGTGGAGATGAAAACCGGCCGAGGCGGGCGCCTCATCGATCGTATGCACCGGCTGCCAGCCGCCGCTGGATTGGTCGGCAGGGGTCGCGCGTGCGGAGAAGATCAACTGCGTGGCCGTCTGCTCGATGCGCAGATCGACCTCGTGGGCATTACTAAATGGAATGGGCGTGCCGAAAGCGTTGCCGTCCTCATCGGCCACCACCGCGCGCAAGCCGGTGATCGACGCGTCATACACCGCGCCGACAAAGATGCGCCGCGGCGTGGGCCTGAATTTCGGCTGCCGGAATTCCAGGAATCCGAGGCTCTGCCCATCCGTGAGACCCACGAGCGAATTGAAAGCCACGGTGACCTGGCCCGTGAATTTGCCGAAGGACTCATTGCGGAAGGTGCGAAACGAGACATCGACATCCTTGATCGCCTTCATCGCCACCCGTTTGGTGGAGCCGCTCCCCGCCGTCGCGGCCTGCAGCGCGGATGACCCCGCCACGTGCAGCCCCGGCGCGGCAGGCGGCACGAATAACATCAGGCTGATCTTCGTGGCCGCTCCGCGGATCTCCGCCATGAGCGGGTCGAGCCGGCTCTCGCAGGCAGAGAGGAAAATCATCCCCCCCGCGATCGCGAGACTCCAGCAGCAGCGAGTGATTTGGAGCATAGCTAAAGGAGTCTGGGAAGGGCGGTCCTGCGTCGTCGCGGACCAAGCGGAACTACACCCAAAAGTGTCTCTCTGGCAAAAAATCATTCTCGATCCCGACGCACCTGCCCAGATCAAGTGCGCTGCAGACAGCGACGGCAGCAAGCTCTCCGCGAATAGCGAGGGGGTGGCGACGCTGGACCCGATTTTCGCCCGATCCTGACATGGAGAAGATGCGTCGGAAAGGGAGGGCCGCGCATAGGCGAGCGCGTGGATTACGGGTAAGGCGATGAGCCTATCGACCGCCTTGCGAGTTTGCGGGTTGACACCACAACTGCTTGTGTTAATTCCCGACTGTTCGCCACCCCACCCACTAGATGTATTGCTCCAAATGCGGAGGTATCGAGGACAAGGTCATCGATTCACGCCTCTCGAAAGACGGGAAGAGCATCCGTCGGCGCCGCGAATGTGTCGGCTGCGGCGCGCGCTTCACGACTTACGAAGAGGTGGAGCGCACGGAATTGCGGGTGGTAAAGCGGGACGGCCGCAGTGAGGTGCTGAACAAACAGAAGCTGCTCGGCGGGATGGTAAAGGCCTGCGAAAAGCGACCGGTGAGCGTCGAGACGCTGGAGAAAGCGGCGGAGGAGATTTTGCAGGACTTGGAGGCTGAGTTCCGCCGGGAAATCCCGTCGAGCGTGATCGGCGCAAAGGTGATGGAGAAACTCCACCAGCACGATGAGGTGGCTTACGTGCGTTACGCCTCCGTCTATCGGCATTTTCAGGACATCGGTGAATTCATCGACGAAATCCAACAGCTCGAGCGCCGTCCCAAGCGCAGCGTGCTCCAACCGGAACTGTTCAAATGATTGCGGATCGCGGATTGCGAATTGCGGATTGGATTTCCGCGCACGCGCCGCCCTCAATCTGCAATCCGAAATCCGAAATCCGAAATCCGCAATTCCCATGATTGCCTTCATAGACGACCTCCCAGTGATCCAACTCGCCACGGGCCAGGCGATCGCGTTTGAACGCGACTGGCTGGTGCGTTCCCTCGCGCATGCAGCCGAGCGGGCGGGCTACGGGAAATGGTGGCTGGCGGAACATGTGGCCGAGAGCGTGACGAGCTACCTGCGCGATCAACGGACGCTGACGGTGCTGCCGGTGGAGCAATTGACCAAGGCGGTGCAATCGGTCCTGCAGGTAATCGGCTACGCGGAGGTGGGGCAGCATTTCGTGCCGGCGCCGCACAAGGTGCGCGTCTCGCTGGTGGAACTCGCGAAGGAAGCGGGCACGGGATACGAGCTGGCGTTTTTCGACGTGCTGGGGCGGCGCATCCAGGAGCTGCTCCGGGAGAAGAATGCGCACTTCGAACTGCTCGGCCTCGAGCCTTGTGTGAAGCTGCTCCGGGCGCGGAAGGTGTGGAGTCGAGACTGCGATGCACTCCGGGAGGAAATCGTTTCCTTTGCCCGCGAGCATACCGGCACAGCCGTTCCTGAGCAGGACGTCACTTTTTCTCTGCAATGACCATTTTCGAAAAGATCGCCGCCCGGGAGATTCCCGCGCAGATCGTCCATGAAACGGAGGATCTGGTGGCTTTTCGCGACGCGAATCCGCAGGCGCCGATCCATGTCCTGATCGTCCCCAGGAAGCACATCGCGCGCATCGCCGAGGCGGGCGATCTCGATGCGGAGTTGCTCGGCAAGCTGCTGCTCGCGGCACGCACGGTGGCGCAGCTCGAAGGGCTGACGGAGAGCGGGTATCGACTGGTGATCAACAATGGCCTCGACGGGGGTGAGTCCGTTCCCCATCTGCACGTCCATTTGCTCGGCGGACGCCGCCTTCAGTGGCCCCCGGGTTGAGGTGCCATCTTCGGCGCCGAACGGCTTGGACTTTGCTCAGTCCTCGTCCATTTTTGTGACTCTCCCTCGGGACCGCCTTTTCCAATGAACCTCGACCCCCACTATCTCCCGGCTGCCGCCGTGGCGCTCATCTGGCTGGAGCGCATGCGCGAAGTGGCGACGAAACGCGAGACCGTGCCCGGGAAGCGGCGCGAGGTGCTGACCTTTACGCTGTTCATGGTCTGCGGCGCGCTGATCTTTCTCGGTGGAATCGCGGAGTGGCTGCTCCGCCGGCCCCCGACGAACTGGTGGCTGTTCGCGATCGGGGCCGCGCTCGCGGTGGCGTCCTTCGTCATCCGCCGCAAGAGCATCGCCGCGCTCGGGCGTTTCTGGAGTTTGCATGTGGAGATGCGGGAAGGTCATGAGTTCGTGCGGACGGGACCCTTTAGCCGGGTTCGGCACCCCGTTTATTTCTCGATGATCCTGGAGCTCATCGGCCCGGCGCTGATCCTTCAGGCGTGGATGGCGCTGGCGGTGGTGGCGGCGATTTTCATTCCCACGCTGTGGTGGCGGCTGCGGATCGAGGAGGAGGCATTGATCGAAAAATTCGGGGCTGCATATCTCGAGTATTCGGCCACCACGCCGATGCTGCTGCCCTGGCGCATCCTGCCCCGGTGATGCCTCCGACGCCGCAACGACGCCGGGTGGCGATCACGGGAATCGGGATCATCGCGCCGAACGGGACGACGGTGGATCAGTTCTGGCAGACGATTCGCGAGGGGCAGAGCGCCGCGGGACCGCTGACGCGCTTCGATGCGACGGAGATGCCGGTGAAGATCGCCTGCGAAGTGAAGAACTTCGATCCATGCGATTTCATGGACAAGAAGGTCGCGCGCCGGCTGAACCTCTCGATCGTTTACGGGACGGTCGCCGCGGAGCGCGCGGTGGCGGACGCGGGCCTCGATATTTCCGAGATGGATGCGGATCGCATCGGGGTGGTCGAGGCTTCGTCGGTGAGCAATGTGGAAGCGACGGTGAAGGCCGAGGACGCCCTGATCTCCAAGGGTTACAAGAGCATCAGCCTCTTCGGCCTGATCAATGGCTACGTGGGCAGCGGGAGCGGCGAGATCGCGCTCAAGCTGGGCGCCAAAGGGCACGCGATCACGCTCAGCACGGGGAGCGCGTCGGGCAATGACGTGATGGGGTATGCGCTCCAGATGATTCGCCATGACGAGGTGGATGTGATGATCGTCGGCGGGGCGGAGGCGCCGATCATCCCACCGCTCTGGGGCACCTTCTGCGTCGGCAAAGTGATGTCGCGGCAGACCGGCGATCCGAAAAAAGCGATGCGCCCCTTCGATGCCAGTCGTGATGGATTCGTCTGCGGGGAAGGTGCGGCCTTTCTCGTCTTCGAAGAACTCACCCACGCGCTGGCCCGCGGAGCGAAGATTTATGCCGAGGTGCTCGGCCACGGCCGGGCCTGTGAGTCCTACCACCCGGTCGCACCGCACCCGGAGGGAGTCGGCATCTTGCGCGCGATGGACCGGGCTTTCAAATCGGCGGGGATCGACGCGACGGAGATCGACTATGTGAACGCCCACGGCACCGCGACCGATGCCAACGATGTAGTCGAGAGCCTGGCTCTGCGCGCCTTCTTCGGACCCGCGGCGCAGCGACTGGCGGTCAGTTCCACCAAGCCTGTCACCGGTCACCTGATGGCCGCGGCCGGCGCGCTGGAGACCGTCGTGTGCGCCCTCGCGATCAAGCGCCAGGAAATCCCGATGACGCTGAACCACCACCAGCCGGCCCCAGGGTGTGATCTCGACTACGTGGCAAACCGCTCGCGCCCCTACCCGATCCGGGCGGCGATGAATCTGAGCAGCGGCTTCGGGGGAAAAAACGCGTGCCTCCTGCTCGGGAAGGTTTGAGGCCATGAAATTCCTCGCCCTTGCCCCGCTCCTGGGCGCGATCTGCAATTTCCTCCTCTCCATCTTCGTGCTCGCGAGCGACCGCAAGTCGCCGCTGAACCAGATCTTTTTCCTGTGGGGAATCTCGATCACGGTTTGGAACGCGGGCACGTTCGCCCTCTTCAGCACGACGTCTCAAGCCGATGCCGCGGTCTGGGCACACTGGCTTTTCTACGGTGTGATCTTCATCCCGATCACGCTCTTCCACCTCTCGCTGCGAATCGCGCAGATCGAGATCGGGAAATACATTTTCGCGCTCTACGCGTTTCAGGCCGGCCTGGCGGTGCTCAACACGACTGGGCATTTTATCCACGGAGTGCGGTACGTGGGCTATGCCTGGTATGCGATCGCCGGCCCCGGGTTCTGGATCTATTCCTGCACCCTCTCGCTGACCGTCGTGTCTGTGATCATCCTCACGGTGCGGCGCCGGCACCTCCCCGCGCTTCAGCAAAAGCGCCTCAACGGCTTGATCCTCGCGCAGGCTCTCCTGGTGTTTTTCGGGATGAACGACATTTTGCCGATCCTCGGAGTGGACCAGTATCCGGGAACCGACCTGCCGATTTATCCCTACGGCAGCATCGCGGCGGTCTTTTACGGCATCATCGTCGGATACAGCGTGCTCCAGCATCAGCTACTCGATGTCCAGGTCACACTCGGGCGGATCGCCGCGCATCTGGTCCGGTTCCTTTTTCTTTTCCTGATCGGTCTCGCCTTGCAGCTCACGCTGACTGCGTTGGTTCCGGGCAATATTCCCACCGCCTATTTCGTGGGTTCGCTCGCGGTGCTGATCGTCAGCACCCTGATTGCATCGCTGCTCTTTCCACGGCTGCTGGGGAGTCACGCGGAACGCTTGGAGCGGTCGTTTCTCGGCGACCGTTTCGAATACCAGGATCGCGTCCGCACCTTCATTGAAAACATGACGTGGTACAACGACGTCGATGACCTGATGAATGACCTTCACGATTTGTTGACCCGGACCTTCAAGCTGGCCAGCTACAAGATCATCCTGCGCGACGAGACCGACCTCGGATTCACGCTCGTGCGCGCCCACCCGGAGCAGCCCACCGCGCGGCTGCCGCAGTTGCGGGCGCAATCGGCGGTCTTCCAGTATTTCGAATGGGGAAAGGCCGAATACCTGGGCGTCAGCGCCAACTACTCGCGAGCCGCGGCGAGCGTTTTGGAAAGGCAGGCTCGCGAACCACTGCTCGAGTTCGACTCTGAGTTTTGCTTCCCGCTGACCTCGGAAAATACGCCGTTCGGCCTCGTCCTCGTCGGCCCGAAAATTTCTCAGGAGCCCTACACCGCCACGGATATCAACCTGCTCGTGGCCATCGTAAAAAGCATGAGCCTGATCGTAAACCAGATCCGTCTCAAGACGCAGATCCTCCACGCCCAGGAGCTCGATCTTCTCGGCAAGATGTCGCGGGGCATGGCGCACGATCTGAACAATCTTTTGACGCCGGTCTGGACGCTTCTCCAGCTCTCACTCGAAGACGGCGGGAACGCCCTCGACGAAGAGCTGCTCCCGGTGGCCCTGCGAAATGTGAAGACGATGCGCGCCTACATCAAGGAGGCGCTCTTTTTCTCGGAAAATCTGCGGCCCGATCTCCAACTCGGCCGGCTCGACCTGGTAGTGCGCCAGGCGATCGAAGTGGCCCGCGCCGGCCGCCCGAAGGAGGTGGAGATCACGGCCATCACGCCGGAGGAAGTGACCATCGACATGGACGAGGTGCTCATCCAGCGCCTGCTCGCGAACCTCATTTCCAACGCGATCGACGCCTCACCGGCGGGGGGAACCGTGCAGGTCGTGCTCGAACGCCTGCCGAAGGTCGATTCTGTGCGCGAGTGGCTCCGCGTGCGGGTCATCGACCATGGCGAAGGAATTCCAAAAGAGAACCTGAGCCGGATCCTGACCCCGTACTTTACCACGAAAAATCGCGGCGATGAAAACCGTGGTTTCGGCCTCGGCCTCGCGATCTGCCGAAAAATTGTGACCCTCCACGGAGGAAACCTTGCGATCCGCAGCCAAATCCGCAAAGGAACAACAGTGCAGGTCGATCTCCCCAGCCGTCACGTCATTGCAGCCTTCCCCCCGGTGGAGGCCGCGGCTTCGTAGATGCGCACCATCCTGCTTCTCTCGAAGCAACCCGCATTCGCCTCGGCGCTGCAATCCGTCCTCGATCCGACGCAGTTTCAGCTCATCTGCAAACAGGAAATCGGGGAGGCCGAGTTCCTCCTTTCCCGCGGCGCAGTGGACGCCACGATCCTCGATCTCAAGCTCACCGACACCCGCGCGATCCGCACCATCGAGCAGATCAAGCAAGCCGCTCCGGGCTGCCCGATCATCGTCTTCGCCCAATCAAAGCAGCGCGAATGGGAGGAGGACGCCTACCTCCTCGGCGTCGCGCATGTGCTCGACAAACCGCTGCGCGGCAAGCTGCTCGTCACGCTGCTCAATCGCCTCTTCCCGGAGACTCCGCCCACCCTCGCCCTGCTCGCGCCGATGATCGCGCCGCCGACGATTCCGGCCGTGCGTTCGAACTCCGACCAGATGCGCACGCTCGAGGCGTTGCGCCGCTTCTCCGCGATCCTCACCCACGGGCTGGATGCCGCCGCTTTGCTCAAGCAGTTCCTCCTCCTGCTCCGCGAAATCATCGGCGTGAACCGCGCCATCGTCTTTCTCCGGAAGCCCTCGGTCACCCGCGGCGAGAGCGGCTCGGGCGATGACCGCTGGCTGCGCTCGGTCTGCGCGATCGGGCTCGACCAGGACGTGCTCCAGCATTTCGCCCTCTCGCTGAATGCCGGCATCGGTGGCCACCTCCACCTCCAGGGGCGAATCCTGCGCGCCAACACCCAGGAGGCCCAGGCGAGCCGCGAGATCGCCAAGGAATTTCAAATTCTCGGCGTCCAGGTGGCCATCCCCATTCTCGACCGCGAGACGCTCGTCGGCGTCGCGGTGTTCGACGGACGGCTGACCGGGGAGCCTTTCACGAATGAGGAACTGGCTCTGATTTTCAACATGCTCGAGGAGGTCGGGATCGCGATCCGCAACTCGTGGCATCACGATCAACTCGTCGCCAATCAGCAGATGATCGCCGACATCCTCTCCCACCTCGGCTCCGGCTGCATCGTGGTCAGCGGCAATCTCGGCACCCTCCACGCCAATCCCGCCGCCACGCGAGTCTTCCTCCACGACAACCCCGACAAGACGCAGTTCGAATTCAGCGATCTGCCGCAGATGCTCGGCAGCATGGTCTTCACGGCCATCAAGTCGGGCGTCGGAGTGCCGCCCTTCAATTTCCAGTTCCCCCATTCGCCGGACCTGCACTACCGCGTGGGAATCATGCCATTCCGTTTCCACGGCGCGCAGGCTCCGAGCGCGGCGCTTTTGATTATCGAGGATGTGACCGAACACGTCCGCGCTCAGCGGCTCGAGATCGAGATGTCGAATCTGCGGCTGGTCAAATCGATGGCCGAGCACCTCGCCCACGAGATCGGCAATTCCCTCGTGCCGCTCTCCACTCATCAACAGTTGCTCAAGGACTCGATCGGCGATCCGGAATTCCAGGACTCCCTCTCCACCGCGCTGACCAACGGGGTGAAACGGATCTCGCGGCTCGCCAATCAAATGGTCTTCCTCGCCCGCGAGTGGCAGGGGGATTTCGGCGATGCGGTCCAGATCAGCGACATCATCGTCGAAGCTTTCCACGAGGCGCACACCTTCCATCCCGGACGCAAAGTGGCCCAGCTCAGCTTCGGAAAATCGGAAGTGCCGACCTGGAAAATTACCGGCGATCACAAGGCGCTGCGTCACGCGTTTTCCGAGATTATCCTCAACGCACTCCAGGCAAATCCCGACGATCCGAACGTCGAGGTGTATTTCACCGACGCACCGCACGGCGCGCCGGGAATCCAGGTGGAAGTGCGCGATTCCGGCAAGGGCTTCACGCAGGAAGTCGCCCTCCGCGCGCCCGAACCGTTCTTCTCCACCCGGACGGTCGGCCTCGGCCTCGGCCTCACCGTGTCGCGCAAGATCATCGAGAGCCACCACGGCAAGATCGAGATCCCCAGCGCGAAATCCGGCGAGCACGGCGTGGTGCGGGTGCTCCTGCCCCGCGGGGTGTAGTGCACTCGCGAGGCGCGCGGTGCGTCCACCCGTGCCTCGGAGCGCGGCTCCATTGACCCACCCCTACCCGCGGGCTAGGCTCGCCGCCCTTTTTCCATATTGCGATGAGCCAGAACTACAAAGACACCCTCCACCTGCCGAAGACGGATTTTCCGATGAAGGCAGACCTCGTGAAACGCGAACCGGAGCGGCTGCGGATTTGGGAGGAAAGCGGGCTGTATTGGAAAATCCAGGAGGCGCGGAAGGAGGCGCCGCTCTTCGTGCTGCACGATGGTCCGCCCTTCGCGAATGGCGATGTCCACATGGGCACGGCGTTGAACAAGGTGCTCAAAGATCTCATTGTGAAGTCGCGCAGCATGCTCGGTTTCCGCGCGCCCTTCGTGCCCGGCTGGGACTGCCACGGGCTGCCTATCGAATTCAAAGTGGTGAAGGAATCGCGCGGCCTTTCGCCCATCGAGGTGCGGCGCAAGAGCGAGGAATACGCGCGCAAGTTCATCGACATCCAGCGCGGGCAGTTCAAGCGGCTAGGTGTGCTCGGCGATTGGGAGAACCCGTATCTCACCCTCGCGCCCGGCTACGAGGCGGAGATCATCCGCGCGTTCGCGATCTTCGTGGAAAAGGGTCTCGTCTATCGCGCGAAGAAGCCCGTGTACTGGAGCACCGGCGCACAGACCGCGCTCGCGGAAGCGGAGGTGGAGTACGCGGATCGCACGGACCCGGCGATTTACGTGAAGTTCCCGATCGTCACCGGGGCACTCGCGGGCAAGGCGAACATGGTCATCTGGACGACGACACCGTGGACGCTCCCGGCGAACGTCGCGATCGCGGTGAGCGCACGTCAGGAATACGTGATCGTCACGCTCGGACGCGACGGCTGGGCGGAGGATTTTGTCGTCGCACGACCGCTGCTCGAGGCCTTCACGCGGGAGACGGAGTTGCAGGTCTTCGGCGAGGTCGCGGCATTGCGCGGGGAGGAACTCGCGGGCATGGAAGCGCAGCATCCTTTCCTCGACCGCAAGTCGCGGGTGATCACCGCCGACTTCGTGACCATGGATACCGGCACCGGCCAGGTCCACGTCGCGCCCGGCCACGGCGCAGACGATTACATCGCCGGCATGCTGCACAAGCTGCCGATCCTCTCGCCCGTCGATGATCAGGGAAAACTCACCGACGAAGCCGGCATGCCCGCGTGGACCGGCAAGTATGTCTTCGACGCGAACAAGGACGTGGTCGCGCACCTGCGCGACAACAAAACGCTGCTCGCCGAGCACGCCTATCCGCACAGCTATCCCCACTGCTGGCGCTCGAAGACGCCCGTCGTCTTCCGCGCGGTCGAACAGTTCTTCATCAAGATCGACGCGATCCGCGCCGACGCGCTGCAGGCGATCGACGGCGTGAACTGGCTCCCCGCGTGGGGCCGCAACCGCATCTTCGGCACCGTCGAGTCGCGCCCCGACTGGTGCATTTCACGCCAGCGCACGTGGGGCGTGCCGCTTCCCGTTTTCTACGACGCCGACGGCAAGCCAATCGTGGATGCCGCGCTCGCGCGGAAGGTTGCGGATCTCGTGGAAACGAAGGGCACGAATCTGTGGTTCGAGCACGACGACGTGTGGTGGACTGACGCACTCGCCCTGCCCGCCGGCACGACCCGCCGCAACGACACGCTCGACGTCTGGATCGACTCCGGCGTCTCGCACACCGCGGTGATGAAGACGCGTCCGGAACTCGGCGGCGGCCCGGCCGATGTCTATATCGAGGCGACCGACCAGCATCGCGGCTGGTTCCAATCTTCGCTCATGACTTCCATCGCGATGACCGGCGCCGCGCCTTACAAGACCGTGATCACGCACGGCTTCGTGGTGGACAAGGACACGCGCAAGAAAGTCTCGAAGTCCGAGCAAGGCACCTACGCCAAGCCGATGAACGCCGAACATTTCGTGGGCAAGTACGGCGCGGATATCGTGCGCCTGTGGGCCTCGAGCGTGGACTTTCAAAACGAAGTCCCCTTCTCCGAGGAGAGCTTCAAGGGCCTCGCGGATTCCTACCGCAGCTTCCGCAATATCCTCCGCATCCTGCTCGCGAATCTCGATGGCTTCGACCCGGCGCACGCCTCGCTCGATGGCGCCACGACGGTCGATCGCTGGGTGCTCTCGCGCTTGCAGGAAGTGATCGCAACTTCCCGCGAGGCCTACGAATCCTACGACTTCCGCAAAGTTTTCCAGACGTTGAATCAGTTCGTCGCCGTCGAGATCAGCGCGCTCTACGTCGATATCACCAAGGACCGGATGTATTGCGACGCCGCGAATTCCCCGCGCCGCCGCGCCACGCAGACGGTGATGCATCGCGTCTTCACCGACCTCACGCGCCTGCTCGCGCCGATCCTCGCCTTCACGGCGGATGAAGCCTGGGAGTTTTCCGGCCAGACCGCTTCCGTTCATCTCGACACCTTCCCCACGCCGGATCCGAAGCTGCGCGACCCGGCGCTCGAAGCCCATGTGGAAAGCCTCCTGCAGCTGCGCAGCGTCATCGCCCAGGCGATCGAACCGGCCCGGCAGGCCAAGGAAATCGGCAACGCCCTCGAAGGAACCGTCGCGTTGCAAATCGCCGAGGAATCGCTCTTCAACAAACTGAAGAACCACGAAGCGGAACTCGAAGAATTCTTCATCCTCAGCGACCTCACACTCATCGCCAGCGACGAGACGAGCGCCCGCGTGGTGCGCACCGCTCACGGCAAATGCGCGCGCTGCTGGCGGCATCGCGCCTCGGTGGGCGGGAACGCCGCGCATCCGGAACTCTGCGACCGCTGCGCTACAGTCGTCGCGGAGAAATGAAACGCCTCTTCACCCTCGCGCTGCCGCTCTACGCCCTCGACCAGGCGACGAAGTGGTGGATCGTGCGCCGCCTCGCGCTCAGCCACGAATGGCCGCCGATCTTTACCGATGCTCACATCGCGGTGATCCCTGGCTGGTTTCATCTCGTCTATTGGGCGAATACCGGCGCGGCTTTCAGCATCGGGCGGAATAACAATTGGTTCTTCGTCGTGCTCTCGCTGGTCACGTTCATCGGCCTGCTCATCGCCACGGCGCGCGGCGTCTTCACCGACCGACTTTCGCGAACCGGCGTCGGCCTGCTCATCGCCGGGATTTTGGGGAATGTCACCGACCGTCTCGTTCACCATCACGTCGTGGATTTCCTGCTCGTCGATCTGCATGTGCGCTTCGCCGATCCGTGGCCCGCGTTCAATGTGGCCGATAGCTGCATCTGCATCGCCGTCGGGCTCTTCATCCTCGCGACGCTGCGCGAGGAGGCGGCGAAAAAGAGGACGGCAGCGTAAAACTCGCGTAACGGAAAGAGGGGCGCGGATTACGCGGATTTCCGCGGATTAGTCTGTCCGAAAATCCGCGTAAATCCGCGTAATCCGCGGTCTCCTCCTTCTGCGATTGGTTTTTGGGACACCCCTGAGTGACGTCAATCGACGACGGTCGCCCCTTGCGCCACCCAGCGCCCGAGCACCTCGCGCTCGGCGTCGGCCATGCCGGTCTTGTTGAGAAAAGGCATCGTCTTTTGCGCGACCGCGCGCTCGTAGATGCGCGGTGCGAATGCCTTCGCACGCTCGGGCGAATCGAACATCACGCCGTTCGGAGCGACCTTGAACAGGTCGTCGGTCGGGTTCGCGGAGTGGCACGAGTAGCAGCGGTTTTGCAGGATCGCGTAAGCTTCCGCGAAACGCACCTTCGGCCCGGTCGCGGCGAGCACCGCGGTGGAACGCGGGGCGGTCATGGCCATGAGCACCGCGAGACCGCCGAGCGCCGGGATGAGCGGCCACTTTTTCGCTGTGATCATCGTGTGCCGGATGAAGGCGCCGACGACGATCACGAGGACGAGCACGACCCAACTCGCCGAATGTCCGTAGAGCGATGCGAAGTGGTTCGATATCATCGTGAACAGCACCGGCAGCGTCATGTAGCTGTTGTGCATCGAACGGCCCTTCGCTTTCTTGCCCAGCTCGGAATCCGGGTCCCGGCCCGCCTGCGCCGCCGCGATGATCGCGCGCTGATTTGGCAGGATGTGGACCCACACATTCAGCACCATGATCGTGCCGAACATCGCTCCGAGGTGAATGAAGGCGCCGCGTCCGCTGAAGGTGTGCGTGAGCAGCCACACGGCGCCACCGACCAGCGCGAGGCCGGCGACATTTCCCCAGATCGTGCGCCCGAGCGGCGAGCGAAATAGCGCGTCGTAGATCATCCAGCCGCCCGCGAGGAAGCCCAGGCCGAGCAGAGTCGCCTGCGTCTGCGTGAGCGCGCGCACGGCGGGATCGATGAGCAGCGCGCCATTGCTCGCGTAATAGACGATCCACAGCAGCACGAAGCCGGTGATCCACGTGAACGTCGCCTCCCACTTGAACCAATGCAGCACCGGCGGCACCTGCCCCGCGCCGAAGTGTCGCTTTTCCACTCGGTAAAAAAATCCGCCGTGCGTCATGTAAAGTTCGCCCTCCACGCCGTCCTTCTTTTCCGCCGGCGGTGAAAATGCCGAGTCGAGCCACACGAAGTAGAACGATGTGCCGACCCACATGATCCCGGCGATGAAGTGCGCCATGCGGACGAGCAGGTTGGACCATTCGTGGATGTCAGGCATGGGCGTCCCTAGTAGCGATTGCCGACGCGAAACGGAAGCGGCGTCCGCTAGAAAGCGCGGATCAGTGCGAGCAATTCGCGCAGACGCTCGCCCGGACGGGTCGCGGCGAGGCGCGGGAATTTGCCGGCAATCTGGATCAGCTCGCCATTGCGCGTGAGCATCGCCTTGTCCTCGCGCACCTCCACCACGGTCATCTTCCGCGCGGCGGCAGCGAGCTTGATCTCGGTCGTGAGCAGCAGGTTTTCCGCGGCTTCGGGCAGGGGTCCAAAGCGGTCGCGCCACGTCTTGCGCAGGGCGTCGAGCACCTCCTGCGTAGTGACCTCCGCGAGCCGCCGATAGGCCTGGATGCGCGGCTGCGATTCGGTGATGTAGCCGCCCGGCAGGAAGGCGGGCGCGAGTTGCTCCTGGTTCTTGAGAAACTCGCCCTCGCGGGTCGCGAGGAAATCCGTGCGCACCACGACCTCCAGCCGCGGGCGCACCTTCTCGCCCTTCAATTTCGAGACCGCCTGCTTGAGCAGCGAGCAGTAGAGATCGAAGCCGATGTTCACGATGTGGCCGCTCTGCTGCGTGCCGAGGATGTTTCCCGCGCCGCGGATCTCGAGGTCGCGCATGGCGATCTTGAAGCCGGCGCCGAGCGAACTGTATTGCTTGATCGCGTTGATGCGGCGGCGCGCTTCGCCCTGGGTCAGCATATCGCGCGGGAGCAGCAGGTAGGCGTAGGCCTTGTGCTGCGCGCGGCCGACGCGACCGCGAAGTTGGTAGAGATCGGCGAGTCCGAAGCGGTCGGCGCGGTCGATGATGATCGTGTTCGCATTCGGGATATCGAGACCACTCTCGATGATCGTCGTGGAAATGAGCACGTCCGCCGCGCCGCTCACGAATTGATGCATCACGTCCTCAAGCTCGTGCTCATCCATCTGACCGTGGCCGATCAGGCAGCGCGCCTTGGGGCAGAGCTTCTTGATTTTGTCGCGCATCACTTCGATCGAGCCGATGCGGTTGTGCAGGAAGAAGACCTGTCCCTGCCGCGACATCTCGCGATTGATCGCATCGCGAATAATGCGCTCGTCGTACGGGCAGATCAGCGTCTCGGTGGGAATGCGATTGAGCGGCGGCGTCTCGATCGTGCTCATGTCCTTGGCGCCCATAAGCGACAGGTAGAGCGTGCGCGGGATCGGCGTCGCGCTGAGCGTGAGCATGTCCACGAGCTGAAACATCTCCTTGAACTTCTCCTTGTGCAGCACGCCGAAGCGCTGCTCCTCGTCGATCACCACCAGGCCGAGATTCTTGAACGCGATGTCCTTTGAGATGAGCCGGTGCGTGCCCACCACGATGTCCACGCGCCCATCCTTCAATCCCTCCACCGTCTTGCGCTGCTCGGCGTGCGTGCGGAAGCGACTGAGCAATTCCACGGTCACCGGGTAATCGCTCATCCGCTCGCGGAAATTGCGGTAGTGCTGCTCGGCCAGCACTGTGGTCGGAACGAGGATGGCCACTTGTTTCCCGCCCATCACCGCCTTGAACGCCGTGCGAATCGCGACCTCCGTTTTTCCAAAGCCCACGTCGCCGCAAATGAGCCGATCCATCGGTCGCTCGGACTCCATATCCGTCTTGCTCGCGATGATCGCGCTCATTTGGTCCGGCGTCTCCTTGAAGAGAAACGACGACTCGAACTCGTGCTGCCACTTGTTATCCGGCGGGAACGCGAAGCCCTTCGCGGTCTCGCGCTCGGCATGCACGGCGAGGAGCTTGGAGGCGTAGTCGAAGACCGCCTTCTCCGCGTTCTTCTTCGCCTTCGCCCACTTGCCGTCGCCGAGCGTGGAGAGCGGCGGGTTGCGTTTGCCCACGCCGACGTAGCGGGAAATGAGGAAGCTCTGCTCCAGGGGCACGTAGAGCCGTGCCTCGTCCGCGAATTCAACCACGAGCACCTCCTCGGTCTTTCCATCCGCGCGCGGGATCGCCTTCATTCCCTCGTAGCGGCCGATGCCGTGCTCGAGGTGCACGACGTAGTCGTCGTCATTCAGTTCGCTGAAATCGATCTGCGCCCGGCTCGCCTGCTCCCGCGCGCGTCGCAGTGCGATGCGGCGGGCGCGAGTATTGCGATAGCGACCGAAAAGCTCGGCGTCGCTGAGTACCGCGATCTTCGCCGCCGGAAAGACGAAGCCCCCCGCGAGCGTACCGATGGTGAACGTGATCGGGTCGGCCTCGATCGGCGGCACGAGATCGTGCAGGCGTTCGATCTCGCCTTCGTTGTTGCAGAAGATAAACACGCGCCAGCCGCCCTCCCGCCATTCGCGGAGCTGGGCGAAGAACCGCTCGCGCTTGATGGCATCGACAACGAAATCGCCGGCCTCGAACTGTCCGAGCCCATGGTCGAAGAACGCGGTCGCGTAATCTTCACCCACGGAAACCTCAGGATTCTCGACCACGGAGGACGCGGAAAACGCAGAAGACGCGGAGGAAGAAAGCGCTCCCCTCGCCGCCTCCGTGTCTTCCGCGTTCTCCGCATCATCCGCGGTCAATTCACCGGTCGTCCCCATTCCAGTGCCCTCCGAGGCATCGACGATCCGCACCCGCGCGGCGAACCACGATGCATCCGCGTCGATGGTTAGATCCCGCTCGGCGATCAAGTCGCTCAGGCGGCACGATGCCTTCTCCGAGGCTGCTTCGCCGAGGAGCAGTGTGCAGATGTCGAGATTGTTGACGCTGATCTGGGAATCGAGATCGAACTCGCGCATCGACTCGATCTCGTCATCGAAAAGCTCGATGCGGACCGGCAGCGCGTGGTGAAACGAAAACACGTCGAGGATTCCCCCGCGCACCGCATACTGCCCGCGCGCCGACACCTGCGGCACATGCTCGTAGCCAGCCTTGGCAAGTTGCTGGAGCAACGCTTCGCGATCGAGGCGGGTGGCGCGGCGCAGCGTGACTTCGAGTTGCCGCAGCGCCGCGGCGGTGGGCACTTCATCGTCGAGACTCGCGCGGGTGAGCACCACGATGTGTCGTCCTTTCGCCGTCGTCAGTTTTTGCACGATGCCGAGCCGCTCCGCACTGGACTCGGGATCGGGCAGCGCGCCCTCCACCTGTGCCCGCTCCAGTGCGGGAAAGAACAGCGCGTCCGGGAACCACTGGAGCAATTCATTGTGAAACGTCTCCTGCGCGCGCACGTCTGGGCAGACGATCCACACGCGATGCTTGGCCCCCCGGGCGAGTATTCCGGCGAGGGAGGGTTGAGCCGACGCGACGACATGCTCGAACGAAACCGCGCCGCCAGTGCGGACCTGCTCCAGCTTCGCTGCGAGCGGGGCCGCTGCGGCAATTTGTTCGAGCAGGTCGGGAGCGGATTTCACAAGCGGGTGGTTGTTTTCGTGCAGCCATCCCAGCGTTGCAAGCGCGGCACGGGGATCTCCGGGGAGCGCAGGCGAGCCGCCAGCGCTCCCCATTTCCCCTGCTACCCGAGCCGTCTCCGGCGAGCGGCGAGTTCCGCCGCGAGCCGGGGACCGATCACCCGCGCGCCGAGCGGCCTCCCTTCGAGCGTGGCCACGGGCAGGACGCCGATCCAACTGCTGGTCAGGAAAATCTCGTCGGCATTCACCACATCCTCGCGGCGAAGACGCCGTTCCTCGACCTTCCGCCGGCCGATCACCCACTCGCGGATCACCCCGGCCCGCGCGCCGCTGGGTCGCTGTGGCGTACTGATCCGATCGTCCCGCACGAGAAAGACATTCGCCATGCACGCGGAGACCAGCTCGGCGCGGTCGTTAAAGAGCAGAGCTTCGTCGAAGCCCCTCCGCCGCGCGTGAGCCAGCGCGTCGCAATTGAACCAATAGTTCGCCGTCTTCAGGCCGCCAAAAGGCGCGTGGTAACTCTCCTCGTGCAGGCCGATCTCCCAGGCGTCGTCGGCCGCCGGCGGCTCGCGATCTTCGATGAAGACGAACACGCGGGGTGAGTCACCCGCCGCTGCCGGAGCGCCGTCGCCCGCAGTGACGTAGATGCGAGCGAACCCGCTCAGTGAGGCGAACAATTCCCCGACCCGGGGCAGCAGGGTTTCATCGAGCGCGATCTCGCGTTCGGCGCACGCCTGGACCAGCCGGGCCGCATGCTTTTCAAAAAACTCCGCCTCGCCTGCCGTGACGCGCAGGCTCTCGAAGACCGACATCCCATAGCGAAAGCCTCGATCCGAAATCGGCACGAAATCCGCCCGCTCGAAAGCCTGTCCCGACCAATGCCACGAGGTCATGGGAAGGTATGAGGTATGAGGTATGAAGTATGAAGAAGAAGGGCGGGCGCGCGGCGCTGCTCGGACTGCGCGCTACGATCTTCATACCTCATACCTCCTCCCTCATACCTTCACGAAATCGTCAGTTCCTTGGTGATCGCAAAGCGCTCGATGCGCTTGCGGAGCGTCGCCCGGGTGATGCCGAGCAGCTTGGCGGCGCGCACCTGGTTGCCCTTGGTCGCCTTCATCGCGTAGATCGTGAACTCGCGCTCCAGCCAAGGCAGGAGCTGCACGTCGGGATCGACCTGCGCGGCGTGCAGCAACACTTCGATCGCCGCCTCGGTGCTCTGCGGAATGGCTGTCGCGCCCGCGGCGGTGGGGGCGGCCGGATCGGGCGCACCGCTCGTCCCGAGCGGGATGTCCTTGGGGAGCAGGAGGTCGGAGGATGCTAGAACGCAGGCGCGCTGGATGGTGTTCTCCAGCTCACGGACGTTGCCCGGCCAGGAGTGGCTTTCCAGCACCCGAACCGCCTCTTCCGAGAGCTTGAGTTGCGGCAGATGTTTCTGAATCGCAACCTTTTGCACAAAATATTCCGCGAGAAGCCGGATATCCTCCGTGCGCTGTCGAAGCGGCGGCAATTGAATCCGGACGACGTTCAACCGGTAGAAAAGGTCCTCGCGGAACTTCCGCTCGGAGACTTCCTGTTCGAGGTTCTTGTTCGTCGCAGCGACGATGCGCACATCGGCCTTGAGCGTCTCATTCCCGCCGACGCGGGAGAACTCCCCATCCTGAAGCACGCGCAGGATTTTGCCCTGGAGGGAGAGCGGCATGTCGCCGATTTCGTCGAGGAAAAGTGAGCCGCCGTGGCTCTGCTCAAAGCGCCCAACACGGGTACCGGTAGCTCCCGTGAAGGAGCCCTTTTCGTGTCCGAAGAGTTCGCTTTCGAGCAGTTGCTCGGGGATCGCGGCGCAGTTGATGGCGATGAAACTTTTCGCACTGCGTTGGCTGTAGTGATGGATCGCGCGGGCGACCAGTTCCTTACCCGAGCCGCTCTCGCCGGTGATCATCACCGGCGCATCGGAGTGCGAAACGCGGCCGACCATCTTGAAGACCTGCTGCATCGCCGCCGATTTTCCGACGATCGAATCCTTGTGCTCCTCGACGGTGAGCGTCGGCTTGAAAGTAGTCGCCGAGCGCATTTCGGCCTGCGCGGTGAGCGCCGCGTCCACCACCTGTTTGAAGCTGAAGGGCAGCGTCTCCTTCCGGATGAAATCGAAGGCGCCGAGCTTCATCGACTCGATCACCGTCTGCGTGGTGCCGAAGGCGCTGGTCAGCACGACCATGGCATTCGAATCGCGCTGGCGGACTTTGATGAGCAGTTCCAGCCCGCTGAAAGGCGAGAGATGCGTCTCGGTGATGATGAGGTCCGGGTCTTCCCGGTTGAAAATCTTAAGCGCCTCGTCGGACGCGGTCGCGGTGATCACACGGGTGGTCGGCGTCTCGAGCTGATGCGCCGCCCACTCGAGGAAGTCGCTCTCGGGATCAACGATCAGGATGGTTTGGCGAGTCATTTAGAGTCCGCCGAAGCGGCGCTGGCGTTTCTTGAACTCCTCGACGGCGGCGTGCAGGTCCGCCTTTCCAAAATCAGGCCAGAGGGTGTCGGTGACGTGAATCTCTGTGTAACTGAGCTGCCAGAGCAGGAAGTTTGAGAGACGCATTTCACCGGAGGTGCGAATGAGGAGGTCTGGATCGGGAATTTCCCGGGTGTAGAGGTGGCGGCTGATGGTGTCGATATCTACGGCGGCGGGCTGAAGCTGGCCGCTGGCTACTTTTGCACAGATCTCCCGGGTCGCATCCACGAGTTCGGTTTGGCCACTGTAGTTGACCGCGAGCACGACGGTCGTGGCGGTGTTTTTGGAAGTAAGTTCGATCGTGGCGTGAAGCGCGCGCTGGCAGGTTTCCGGCAGCTCGTGCAGACGCCCGATGGCCAGCATGCGCACGTTGTTCTTCATCATCGTCGGCGTCTCCTGCTCGATGAAGTGCTCGAGCAGGGCCCACAGCGCGTTCACCTCCGCCGCGGGCCGCTTCCAGTTCTCGGTCGAGAAGGCATAGACCGTCAGGTATTCGATGCCGAGTTCCACGCAAGCCTCGGTGACGGCCCGGACCGAGTTCGCGCCCTGTTCATGACCCGAGATCCGGGGCAGCCCGCGCTCCTTCGCCCATCGTCCGTTGCCATCCATGATGATGGCGATGTGACGCGGGAGGTCGCTCATGGGAAACGCGGAATGCGGAATGCGGAACGCGGAATGCAACTCCGGGCGCGCGCGACCTGCCGCGCGCGTGCAGGCCGGCGCCATTCCACGTTCCGAGTTCCGCGTTCCGCATTCATAGCACGATCGTTTGATCGCGATTCGGCCCGACGCTCGCGATCACGAGTTTTGCGCCGGTGAGTTCGGCGAGCTTTTTGAGGTAAACTTGCGCGTTCCTCGGGAGCTCGCGCCAGGTCTTCGCGCGGTCCGTCGGCTTCTGCCAGCCGGGCATGTCGATGTAAACCGGCACGCATTCCGCGAGCTGGCGTGCGTCGCTCGGGGGCACTTCGAGGGTTTTTCGGCCCAGCTTGTAGGCCACGCAGATCTTCACTGAAGCGAGGGAGTCGAGGCCGTCGAGGTTGGTCACGGCAATGTCGTCGATGCCATTGATCATCCCGGCGTAACGGGTGGCCACGGCGTCGAACCAGCCGCAGCGCCGCGCGCGGCCGGTGGTGGCGCCAAACTCGCGCCCCATGCCGTGCAGCATGTCGCTGAACTCCTCGTTCTCAGTCGGAAACGGACCTTCGCCAACCCGGGTCGTATAAGCCTTCATCACGCC
>JANOAZ010000064.1:0-27176 GCA_031411395.1 Chthoniobacteraceae bacterium | reverse complement strand
GCGGAACTGGTAGCGATCGACGCCGAAGATCTTGAAGTAATAGAGATACATCTCATTCACCGCCTGAAACTCGGCGGCGAACTGTTCCTCGGTGCAGTAGATATGCGCGTCGTTCATCTGCATGGCGCGCACGCGCATCAGGCCGAAGAGTTCGCCGCTCTGTTCGTAGCGGTAGCAGGTGCCGTATTCGGCCAATCTAAGTGGTAAGTCGCGATAACTCCGCGGCACCGCTCCGAAGAGCTTGTGGTGATGCGGGCAGTTCATGGCTTTGAGGTAGTAACGGTCGCCGCGAGGAAGCTGCGATTGAAGGTCAGAAATCTCGGCCCTCATTTGAGTTGCCGTTTCGAGGTTGGCTCCACTCGTTTCAAGCGAGCGATCCTTCGATTTCAACGAAGCTAAACCGAATTCCGTTAGTTGGTTTTCTCTCAAGAGAATGTCGCTAAGAATCTTGTATTGCTTTAGTCGTTCACCTTCCTCAAGAAGTTCCATCGGCGGGAACATCGACTCCGCATAATAAGGCAAGTGCCCACTAGTTAGATACATATTCTCCCGAGCCAAGTGCGGCGTCCTCACTCGATCATAGCCGCCGGCGAACTCGGTTTCTTTAGCTAAATTCTCCAACTCCTCGATCAACACCGTGCCGCGTGGCAGCCAGAGCGGGAGGCCGGGGCCGACGTCGTCGTCGAAGCAGAAGAGTTCCAGTTCCTTGCCGAGCTTGCGGTGGTCGCGTTTCTTCGCCTCCTCCAGCATGGTGAAGTAGGCCTCGAGCTCGGTCTTGTTCTTGAAGGCCGTGCCGTAGATGCGCTGGAGCTGCGGATTTTTTTCGTCGCCCTTGTAGTAGGCGCTGGCCACGTGGGTGAGCCGGAAGGCGCCCACATTCCCCGTGCGCATGACGTGCGGCCCGGCGCAGAGGTCGATGAAGTCGCCATTGCGATAGAGCGAGATCTGCTCGTGCTCGGGGATGCCGGAGATGATGTCCAACTTGAACTTGCTCGGCTGTCCCGGCCGCTCGGTGAGTCCGCCAAGCCGGCCGGTGGTGGCCATTTCCAGGGCCTCGGTGCGCGTGACCTCGATGCGCTCGAAGGGATGGTTCGCCTTGGTCTCGCGCTTCATCTCTTCCTCGATGCGCGCGAAGTCCTCCGGCGTGATGCGGTAGGGCAGCTCGAGGTCGTAGTAAAAGCCATTGTCCACCGGCGGGCCGGCGGCGAACTGCGCCTCGGGGAAGAGCTTGAGGATCGCGGTGGCGAGCACATGCGCGGCGCTGTGGCGGATGCGTTCGAGTTCCGTCATTTTCTGACGCTCTTCGGGAGTCTGGCGATCTTCGGGCATAAAATTGGGACGGGGAGCGTAAGTCGGTAGCCGGGCGGCGACAAGCCAGCGTCGGAGTGGCGGCTTTTTTCGCTGACCACGGCGCGGCGGTGTGTATCTTCGGCACCCCACGCCACCTTCCACCATGGACGAACTCATCCCGCTGCTGCTCCGCAATGCGCGCACTTCTGTCGAAGACCTCGCCAAGGAGCTCAATTCCACGCCGGACGCGATCGCCGCGCGGATCGAAAAGCTGGAGGCGGATGGCGTCCTCCTCGGCTACCACGCGATCCTCGATCCGCTGAAAGTGCCGGGCAGCCCGGTGACCGCGGCGATCGAGGTGAAGATCACGCCGGAGCGGGGCGGCGGCTTTGACCGGCTGGCCTCGCGGATCGCGAAGTTTTCCGAGGTGCACAGCTGCTACCTGATGAGCGGCGGCTACGATCTGCTCGTGATCGTGGAAGGCGCGACGCTCCAGGAGGTGGCCATGTTCATCGCCGAGAAGCTGAGCACGATCAAAGGAGTGATCTCCACGGCCACGCGATTCCGGCTCAAGGCATACAAGGAAAACGGCGTAGACCTGACTCGGGAGTCGGTGCCGGAGCGCCTCGCGGTATCGCCATGACGCAGGGATTTCAGATTGCCGGATTTGCAGCGCGGATCGCGCGAGCTCGCCAGCCGCGTGCCCTGCGGGGCTAGCGCGTTTTCGTTTCGCGCTCGCTCCACTGCCCGCACGCGGCTCCTCCGCCCGCAGCAGTTTCTGAAAATCCGCAATCCGCAATCCGCAATCCGCAATTCCATGACTCTCAACAAACACATCGCCAATCATGTCCGCGACATCCCCCGTTCGGGGATTCGGGACTTTTTCGAAATCGTGCAGTCGATGCACGATGTCATCTCCCTCGGCATCGGTGAGCCCGACTTCGTGACCCCGTGGCGCATCCGCGAGGCGGCCATCTACGGCCTCGAGCGCGGGCACACCGGCTACACGTCGAACCTCGGCCTACCCAAGCTGCGCGAAGGTATCGCGCGATACGTGGCGCAGCATTTCCGCGTGAGCTACGACCCGCAGTCGGAGATCATCGTCACCGTCGGCGTCTCCGAGGCGATCGACCTGGCCCTGCGTGCGCTGGTCAATCCCGGCGACGAGGTGCTTTACCACGAACCCTGTTACGTGAGCTACAGCCCGAGCGTGATCCTCGCTCACGGCGTGCCCGTCGCGGTGGCCACGCGCGCGGAGGAAAACTTCCGCCTTACCGCCGAAGCGCTCGCCGCGAAGATCACGCCGAAGTCGAAGGTGCTGATGCTGAACTTTCCATGCAATCCGACCGGCGCCACGCAGACGCGCGAGGAACTCGAGAAGATCGCGCAGCTCTGCGTAAAGCACGATCTGGTGGTGCTCACTGACGAGATCTACAGCGAGCTGACCTATGACGGCGGAGCGCACATTTCCATCGCGGCCCTGCCGCACATGCGCGCGCGGACGGTGTTCCTGCATGGAGTTTCGTAGGCGTTTGCGTTGACGGGATTTCGCGTCGGCTACGCCTGCGCGCCGCCGGCGCTCACCGAGGCCATGATGAAGGTGCATCAATACGCGATCCTCTGCGCCAACACGATGGCGCAGGACGCCGCGATCGAAGCGCTGGAAAACGGCGCGAAGGACGTGGACATGATGCGCAAGGAATACGAGCTGCGGCGGAACTTCATCGTGCGCAGCCTGAACGACATGGGTCTGGAGACCTTCAAGCCGCTCGGCGCGTTTTATGTCTTCCCGAAGATCACGAGCACGGGGCTGAAGAGCCGCGACTTCTCGCTTCAGCTTTTGGATAAGAAGAAAGTCGCCTGCGTGCCGGGAACGGCGTTCGGCGCGAGCGGCGAAGGCTTCATCCGGTGCAGCTACGCGACCGGTCTGGAGAAGATCAAGGAAGCCATGGAGCGCATGGCGGAATTCGTCGCGGAGGTGCGTAAGTGAAATCCGCAATCGAGAAGGCCGTCATCCTCGCCGCCGGGAAAGGCACCCGGATGCGCGAACTTACGAACGAGTTGCCCAAGCCGATGATCGAAGTGCAGGGCAAGCCGATCCTGCTCCACATCGTCGAAGGCTTGCGCGCCGCGGGCGTCAGCCACTTCCTGATCGTCGTCGGCTATCGAGCCGATGTGGTGCAGGATTTCTTCGGCGATGGATCGAAGCTCGGTGTCTCCGTTTCATACGAAACGCAGGTCGTGCAGGACGGCACCGGCCGCGTCGTCGAGCTGGCCAAATCCTTCGCCGGCGCGGATCCCTTCGTCCTCAGCTACGGCGACATCCTCGTCGATCCCGCAAACTACCACCGCCTCGTCGCGCTCGGCACCGCGGAGGCGTTGATCAGCGTAAAACACAACCCCGGCGAGATCGCAAAAGGCGGCTCGGTGTTCGTCAACGAACACTTCGAGATGACCGACCTCCGCGAGAAACCGCAACCCGGCGAGGCGACCAGCCCGTGGTACAACGCCGGCATCTACGCCTTCCGTCCGAGCATTTTCGAATTCACCGCGAAGCTCGAAAAATCGCCGCGCGGCGAATACGAACTCACCGACGCCATCCGCGCCCTCGCGCAAAGCGGACGTCTCGTGCAAGCACTGGAACTGACCGGCGACTGGGCCGACGTCCGCGATCCCGAGGTGCTCGCGGAGTTGAACGCGAAGCGCTGAGCGCGCTGGGCTGCGGGCGATCTGCGCCGGACAGGACGCGACGATCCGCTGTGATGCGTCAAAGCAGGACATGTCGAAGCAGAGTTTTGGGGATTAGTGCATTACCAAACGGAGTTTGGTAATGAGCGGGAATGACCGACCTCACTGATGCCGCGAGCCGCGAGCGGCTCGCCGCGCTCCATCGATCCACCCTGCTTGACGATGTGATGCCGTTCTGGCTCCGGCACGGGATGGACCGCGAGCATGGCGGCATCTTCACCGCGCTCGACCGCGACGGCACACTCCTCGATTCGGACAAGAGCGTGTGGTTTCAAGGGCGCGCGGGTTGGATGTTCGCGACGCTTTTCAACACGCTGGAAGCGCGCCCGGAATGGTTGGAGGCCGCACGCTCGTGCGTGGAGTTTTCGCGGCGGCACTGCCATTCGGCGGGGGGAAAAATGTGGTTCACCGTGACGCGCGAAGGAGCACCGCTGCGAATGCGGCGGTACGTTTTCAGCGAGAGCTTCGCCGCGATCAGCTACGCCGCGTTTGCAAAGGCCACCGGGGAAACGCGGGCGGCGGAGGATGCGCTCGCGGCCTTCGCCACGTACCTGCGCTTCAGTTTCGAGCCGGGCGCGATGCTGCCGAAATACGAGGCGACGCGCCCGACGAAGGGCATCGGCGCGCACATGATCGGCATCGTCACCGCGCAGGAACTGCGCGCGAACCTCGGCGACGTGAGCGCAGCCGGGCGGACGTGCAGCGAGTGGATCGATGCGAGCATCGCGGAGATCGAGCGTGATTTTCTCAAGCCCGATCACCGCGCGCTGATGGAAGTCGTCGCGCCCGACGGCGGTATCCTCGATCACTTCGACGGGCGCACTTTGAACCCCGGTCACGCCATCGAGTGCGCGTGGTTCATCATGCACGAGGGGCAATTCCGCGGCGATGCGCGGCTCATCGCGCTCGGTGCGCAAATCCTCGACTGGATGTGGGCGCGGGGCTGGGACGCGGAGCACGGGGGACTGCTCTACTTCACCGATCTGCGCGGCCTGCCCGTGCAGGAATACTGGCACGACATGAAATTCTGGTGGCCGCACTGCGAGGCGATCATCGCCACGCTGCTCGCATGGAAACTGACCGGCGACTCACGCTATGCCGCGATGCATGCGCAGGTCCACGACTGGAGCTTCGCGCACTTCCCCGACCGCGAGCACGGCGAGTGGTTCGGCTGGCTGCGCCGCGACGGCAGCGTGTCTCAGCGCGCCAAAGGAAACATGTTCAAAGGCCCATTCCACCTTCCGCGGATGCTGTGGTTCTGCGCGCGGGAGCTGGGATGAGGCGCCGAAACGCAGGCGAAAGCAGGCACCCGCCTCATCCTACGGACGGTCTTCCAGGAGCAGCTCTTCGCCTTTGCGTTGCGCCAGTTCGGGTCGCTGCAATGCCACGGTCAGAAGCTGGTCCTGATTTTGCAGCACCACGGCGCCGTCGTTGACACGATAAACGCGGATCCGCGGTGCAGGCACCGCCGGAGTGCCGGCCATCGCAACCGCGGTCCGGGGCATGCGGAGAAATTCCCCTTCGCTGTAGGTCCTTCCGTTGATGATCGCGAGCGAGGGATTGCCGACGAGAATGCTGGTTAGTTTGAAATTCTTCGGGTCGAGCGCGACTGCTTTCGGAGCTTCCACCACGCGGGCGGGCGCCGCCGTGGCCACCTGGATGGATTTGCGTTTCACCCACCCAATCGGCCAGAAAGGCGCGCGATGATCATCGGTCGGCGCGGTGAATACCGACTTGTTTTTTAACGCGTAGGCGGGCGGAGCCGAAACGGACGCGGGGTCCGCGGCAAGGGTCGCCGTGCTGCAAACGACAGTGAGGATTAATCCGAAGTGAACGTGGCGTAGGCTCATTGTTTGACGAGATTGTGAACGGTGATCGTGGAGCGCTGGGTCTCGGCATCGTCGCGGCTGGCGTCGATCTGCATGGTGCGGATTTCGAGCAGCGGTTCTTCATTTTCGAGCGCGGAGATCGCGCCTCCGAACTGGCCGTAGGCGACTTTCGGCAGATCGATTCCCCATGCGAGCCGGCGGAATCCGGGCAACTCCTTCTCGGGCGATTCGCTGTTGATTTTCGTCGTCGCCTTTTCGATTCCCTGCCGTCGGAAAAAGTCGCCCACCTTGGTCGGGAACCACGCGACCGGCGACCCCTCGGGGATCATCGCGTCCACCTGGCGCAGGACGACGGTCTTCTCGGGCACGCTTCGCTCGAGGTCCTGGGTTTTCTTCACTTGCGCCTGCGCGTTCTGGATCTCCGGCCCGAGGGCGACGGTGCTTTTCACCGCTCCCTCCTGGCGCTTCTTGAGGGGGAAGAGCAGCAAGTTGAAGTAACTGTAAACGACGCCGACCAGCAGCAATCCGCCGAGGACCAGTTTCTGGATTTCTTCTTTTTCGAGTTTCATGGCTTAGCGTTTCCTCCGAGGTGCGGGTGGCGGTGCGGCGTCCTCCCCGGCCGTGAGTTGCACGTTGATGGCAAAGCTCGCAGTGGCCATTTGCCGGCCGTCGAGCAGCACCATCTCGGTGCCATCCTCGAGGCTCTTGAAGCTGGAATTCACGGTCTTGTATTTCGGACCCAGTTTTTCCGCGATCGCGGTGCGCAGATCTTCCGCCACTTTTCGCGGGTCACCGCCGGCGGAGATGCCATCGAGGGTCAGCGAACATTTGCGGAGGCTGTCGCCGGTGAGATCCCCCACGAGGCGGGTAATCTGCACCTCCCGCGGCACCGCTTGGGAGATCTGCTCGAGCATCGGCGCCCAATAGAATCGTTGCTCGATGCGCTTCGCCATCAAATCGCTTTTCCGAATCTCGAGGTTGATTTCTTCCTCGCGTTTCTTGGCGGCCTTCGCCTTGGGCTCCAGCGCATCGTATTCGGCCTGCACCTTGTTGAGTTCCCCGGTCAGGCCGTGCATCCGGCTGAGTTCGAAAATGTAGTAGCTCGCGAAGAGAGCCGCGATGCCTCCGAGTCCGTACATCGACAGCTTCAGCGGATCGCGCCGCTGGAGTTGCCGGGCTTTTTGGACTTCGTGGTAGAGATTGAGATGCAGGGCCATGGCTTAGTTCCCTTTCAGAAGTTCCACCGCCGCGCCGCAAGCGACGTTCAGGTCGATGGCGTCCTGGTTGAAGGTGTCGCGTTGATTCGCCGGAAGCGCCGCCTCGCATTTGCCCGCCGCACTCCATGTCTCGCAGGGAAGGTGCAGTTCCTCGCTTAATACTTTGAGCAAGGTGCGCGACTTGGCGACGCCACCGGAGACAAACAACTGGCGGATCGTCTCTTCGTGCCGGTGTTCGAGATAACCGATGGAGTTCTGGATTTCCCGAACGAGCGCATTCAAGGCGACCCGCGTGTACTCGACCATCACTTCATCTTCATGCTCGAGCGCGTCGAAGACGGTGTCCCGATCTTCGCCGCTCAATCCCGTGAGAGCTTCAATGAACGGCTGGCCGCCAAATTCGATACTGCGCACCAGCACCAGGCCGCGCTTGACCCCGACCATCACCGTCGTTGTCGCGTGTCCGATATCGACGAGGAAGAAGGCCTCGTTGGTGAAGACCTCGGGATGCGCGAGTTCGAAAGCGTTGAAGGCACAAACCGGCCCAAGCTGCATGGCTCCCAGCGAACTGCCGGTTTTCTCCACCGCCTCGCCGATTTGCGCGACCTCATTCCTCGGCAACCCGCCGACGAGATACCGAGGAAAGTTGGATTGGCCGCTCTCGGAAGCGTGAGGCGCAGCCGCCGAGGGGATATTGTCGCAATCGAGCACGAAATCTTTGCAGTCCTGATTGAGCAGCGCCATCCCGTTCAGTCGGAGAGCGTCTCGCAGGATGTCGGTGGGAGTTTCCGGTTGCTCGATGATCCGAATCAAGGCGCCGGGATAGGAAACGCCGACCGCGCAGGTCTTCGCGCTGCCGCCCATTTCCTTGAAGAGAGTTTTGAGTTCGCGAGAGAGCGCTTCGACGCTGTCGATCGGTTCGGTGACGGCGCGGGACGCGAAGTTCGTCACCACGAAGCGATTGGCGGCTTTGCGCTGCACGATCACTGATTTCAGCGAGTAGCGTCCGAGATCGACGCCGATGACAGAGTTGGAAGCTTTGGCCATTGCAGAAGAGGAGTTGAGCAGCCGATGTGCCGGGCGGGTTGGTTTCTCAGAATTTCTCCCGCTCCTCGCTCACCTCACCGGCGAGCGGCTGCTCTGCGCCGCGATCGTGGAGGTCCGCCAGGAGCTGCTGCGCGACGAGCAGCGAGATTGCCCCGGCGATGATGATGAAGAAGATCCCCGTAACGAGAAATGTCGCGCGGTTGCGAGACTTGCGCTCACGCTTGCTCCGTTCCTGCGCGAGTTGGAGATCGAGCAGCTTCAAGAGTTGTTCTGGCGTCGGTGGCGGGGATTCGGTTTGGTTTGCGGCTTCCATTTTTTGAATTCGATGTCTGGCTCTGCCTCCCCGGAAAAAGCTTATTTCACGCCCTTCGCCGTTTTTCTTGGCTTCCTCGCCCTGAACGGTTTCGTGGGGAGCATTTTCGACGGACTGGCCAGTCCATGGTGGAAAAGCGATCCGCGCTTCTGGGTTTTCCCGCTGCAAACGCTCGTCTGCGGTGTGCTCCTGATGCGGTGGTGGGGTCAGTATGAATTGAAGCTGCCGTCGTTCCGCGCGGCCTGCATCGCCGGAGGCGTCGGAGTGCTCGTGCTCGCGCTCTGGATCGCACCGCAAGTCTGGCTCGGCTCTCCCGCACGCCTCGATGGCTTCGACCCCACTTACTTTGGGCAGTCCGGCTGGGCTTTCACCACGACCGTGGCCCTGCGCTTTGTTCGGCTCGTCATCATCGTCCCCCTGGTTGAAGAGATATTCTGGCGCGGCTATCTGCTCCGCGTCCTGATCGCGGAGCCATTCAACAGCATTCCGATCGGTGCGTTTTCATGGCGGTCCTTCGCCATCGTCACCATCGGATTTTGCCTCGAACATCAGTTCTCCGACTGGCCGGCCGCCATCCTCGCCGGCGCGCTCTATAATCTCGTCGCTTACCGCACAGGGAGCCTCACCGCCTGCGTCCTCGCCCATGCGCTCACCAATCTTCTGCTCGGAATCTTCGTGATGCGCACCGGGCAGTGGGGCTTTTGGTAAGTAGAACACCGCAACCTCCATGAGTTTGGCCAGGGTCCGGCAGAAGTCCTGCTTTGGCAGAGGCCCATGCAGAGCACTTTCACCCACAAAATCCTGATGACCGCCGCAGCGGGCTTTGCGGCCGCCTGCATGCTTTACGCCTTCCGCCACATCGTGCAGCAGGCGTTCTACGAATCGAACGAAGGTTGGAAAAACAGCCTTTACGAACACTCGACTCCCCCGCCAAGAATCCGCTGACGCCATTTCCACGGGCGCCCGCTTTTGAAAATCGGCTTCGCCCAAATCAACCCCACCGTCGGCGATCTCCGCGGCAATCGCGACCGCATCCTCGCCGCGTACCGCGATCTCGTTTCACGCGGTGCCGACCTTGTCCTCACGCCCGAGCTCGCCCTGACCGGCTATCCGCCGCAGGACCTCGTCTTCAAGTCGCGTTTCGTCCCCGCAAATCTGGAGGCGCTCGCAGAGCTCCACGGCGAGGTCGGCGATGTGCCGCTCATCGTGGGCTTCATCGATGTGAACACCGGCACCGGCCAGCCTTTTCACAATGCCGCAGCGGTGATCGCGCGGGGGAAGGCACGCCGCGTCATCCACAAATCCCTCCTTCCGACCTACGACGTCTTCGATGAGGACCGCTACTTCGAGCCGGGCACAAATGCGGCGCCCATCGAGATCGGCGGCGTGCCTTTTGGGATCACCATCTGCGAGGATATTTGGACCGCGGAATATCTCCCCCGCCATCTCTACGGCACATCGCCCACGACCGCGCTCATCGGCAACGGCGCCCGCGCGATCCTGAATCTCAGCGCTTCTCCATTCGAGCTCGGCAAGGCCGCCCGCCGCTCGGCGATGCTCCGCCTCGTCGCTGCGCAGCACCAGATTCCCATCTTCTACTGCAACGCCGTCGGCGGAAATGATCAGCTCATCTTCGATGGCAATTCGCTCGCCATCTCCGCCACCGGCGAACTGACCGCACAGCTTCCTTCTTTCGTGGAAGCAAACGCGCTCGCTGAACTCAATCCGCAATCCTCACTCCTCAATCCGCATTTCCAGACGGAGCCCGAGGAACTCTACCACGCCCTCGCGCTCGGCACCCGCGACTACCTGCACAAGTGCGGCTTCAAGTCCGCCGTGCTCGGCCTGAGCGGCGGGATCGACAGCGCCGTGACCGCCTGCATCGCCGTCGCAGCGCTCGGCCCGGCGAACGTGCTCGGCGTCACCATGCCCACCAGATTCAGCTCCGAGGGGAGCATCGCCGATTCGCTCGCCCTCGCCCAGGCCCTCGGCATCCGCTGCTTCCAGATCCCCATCCAGGCAAGCTTCGATGCCTTCCGCGACCAGTTCCGCGCCATTTTTTCCGGCCTGCCGGAAGACACCACCGAGGAGAACATGCAGCCCCGCTTGCGCGGCATGACGCTGATGGCGCTCTCGAATAAATTCGGCCACCTGCTCCTCACCACCGGCAACAAAAGCGAACTCGCCGTCGGCTATTGCACGCTCTACGGCGACATGTGCGGCGGGCTTGCCGTGATCAGCGATGTGCCGAAAGTCGCCGTCTATCGACTCGCCGAGTGGATCAACCGTGAACGCGAGATCATCCCGCGCAACACCATCGAGAAGCCGCCGAGCGCCGAACTCAAACCCGACCAACGGGACCAGGACACGCTGCCGCCGTACGAGATCCTCGATCCGATCCTCGAACTCTACGTCGAGCAGCAGCTCAGCATCGCCGAGATCGTCGCGCGCGGCTGGGATGAAAAAACCGTGAACTGGGTCGCCCGCCGCGTGGACTTCAACGAATACAAGCGCGCCCAGGCCGTGCCCGGCCTCAAAGTCACCAGCCGCGCCTTCGGCCTCGGCCGCCGGATGCCGGTCGCGCAGCGGTTTGTCGAGTAGGGAGGCAGGAGGCAGGAGGCAGAAGGCTCCCGCGGCTGCGAACTTCTTGTCTTCCACCTCCTGTCTCCTGTCTCCTGACTTCCTCGCCATGACACGCCTCGCAGACCGTTACGAATTGCTCGACGAAGGCCAGCGCGCGCCGGGCGGCCGGCTCTTCCGCGCGCGCGACCTCGCGTTTGACGAGATCGTCGCCGTCAAGCACCTCGGCTCGGCTGTGGCCGGCAGCCCCGGCCTGCGGCAGCTCGAGTCCGAAGTCCGGCGGATTCAGCGTTCCCCGCATCCGATGCTCGTTCGTCACTACACGCTCGACGCGCCGGAAAATATTCTCGTGCGCGAATGGGTGCATGGTTTTTCCCTGCTCGAATTCCTCAAGCGCCGGCGTGAGTTGCCCGCCGCCTTTGCGCTGCGCCTGCTCGATAGTCTGCCCGCGATCCTCGACTTCATCGCCGCCCGCTCGCTGCCGCTGCCCCGTCAACTCCTCGCGAAGCTGCTCGTCCGCTTCGACGATCGCATTGCGCCGGACGAGGTGGCGGAGTTGCCCATCGCGCAGTGGCCCCCGTTTGGGTTGAAGGTGAATCCGCTCAGCGTGCGCGGCTCGCTCCTCGAGACCGATGGCGAGACCACCATGACGACCGTCGCCGACCTTCGTTCGGCTGCGCCGGATCACGGCATTCCAGCTCCGGCCCGCCTGGCGGAGTTACTTTACGAAGTGCTCGGCGGCCCCGTCCGCACCGGCCGCGAGCGCCGCTACACGCCGCTTCCCGCCCTTCGCGAAGAGGGCAACGGCGTGCTCCGGCGCGCCATGCTCGAGTCGCCATATCAGGACTGCCGCAGCCTGTGGGCGGACCTCACCCTGGCCGAACCCTCGGAACTCCGGCCCACCATTCCGCTCGCGATCCCTCCCGAACCCGCCGATCGGCCGTGGACGATTCCGGCCGCGCTCGTCGTCCCGGCCACCGCGGGGACCTTGCTCAAGCTGCTCCCGGAGAATCTCGCCCTGCCGGCCATTCATCTCGTGGCGCGTCCCGCGTTCACCCTCGGACGTTCGTTGTTTCATGCGGATTTCATCACGCGGTTCCTTCCGGAAAGTCCGGGAAATGACGACCTCACCAATCAGCTCAGCCGCGCTCACGTCCTCGCGGAAGGGACCGGTGGCCGGCTCACCATTCGCGATGGCAACGGCGACACCGCGAGCGTGAATGGCACGAGCCTCGATGACGAACCGCTCGACAGCGATCCCCCGACCCCGCTGCGCGATCGCGCGCTGCTCACGCTCGGCGGCGTTTATTCGCTGGAAGTGATTCCCCTCGTCTCGACTGCCCCGCAGGCGCTCCGCATTTCAAACCTCCCGGAGAACCTCGCCGGTGCGGCGGGACCCACCGAACTCGCCGGTGCGGTGTTTTTTTTCCCCGCCCACCGCCAGCCCGCGGTCCGTCACGCCGTGTGGCTTTTCTCCCACGCGGGCTTCGGCCTGGATGGCGCCCATCGCATCGTGTGGGACCAGCGCGGACGAGGGGTGAGCCCGGCCGTTTTTTTTTATGACCGCGGCTGCTTCTGGCTCGGCAATCGCACGCTGCCGGACGATGCCCTCGAAGTCGCCGGTGTCGCGCTCACGCGCGGGGAACTCGCGCCGCTGGTCAAAGGTCAGGCTTTGCGCATCGGCACACTGCGCTTCAACGTGGAACTTTCTTGAGCAGGGAGACAGAAGTCAGAAGGCAGGAGTCAGAATGATCCGTTTCTGCGCTGCTCCTGACTTCTGTCTTCTGTCTCCCGACTCCTCACCATGCCCGACTCACCACCCTCTTCAGCCCGCCCGCTTGAGGCCGTCTTTTACCACGAAGGCCGCCAGCTCGCCCGCTGCCTGATCCGGCGCGGACGCTACGTCATCGGCCACGAGCGGAAGAACGAGATCGTCGTCGATGAGCCCAGCATCTCCGGGCAGCACGCACGGCTCAGCGTGATGTCGGACGACGAGATTTACCTCGAGGATCTCGACAGCGCGAATGGCACCTTTGTGAACGGCTATCCGACCCACGATACCATCCGTCTCTCGCTTGAAAGTGACGTGAGGCTCGGGGCCGTCGCGCTGCGCTTCGAGCGCGGATGGCTGCCCGCCGCTCTCTTCCACGAGCTGCCATCCACATTTCTCCGGCCGCAGCGTTACGACATCGGCGAGGTCGCCGTGCAGGGCAGCACGAGCACGATTTACGAGGCGCACGACACCTCATTGCAGCGCGAGGTCGCCTTGAAAATGATGCTGCCCGCGAGCCAGCGTGATCCGCGCGCGGTCCTCCGCTTTGTCCGCGAGGCGCAGATCACCGGCCAGATCGCGCATCCCGGCATCCTGCCCGTTTTCGAGCTCGGCCTGAATGATGACGGCTGCCTCTTTGTCACCACCCGCTTCATCGAAGGCGAATCGCTCGCCTCCATCCTCGATCGGCTCGCCGACGACGATGAACGCGCGATCGACCGCTACGGCTTCGTGGCGCTGCTGACCATCTGGCAGAAGGCCTGCGACGCCGTCGCCTTCGCCCACTCCCGCGGAGTCGTCCACAACGCGCTCACGCCGGAGATCATCGAGGTCGGCCGTTTCGGCGAGGTCTTCGTCACTCAATGGAGCCTGGCCCTCGTCCAGTCGGAGCCCTTCGGCGACGCGCGTCACGTCCGGGCGCCGGAGTCCACCGCGCCCGCGCCCCTTTCGCCCTACACCGCACCCGAGCAAGCCGCCGGTTTGCTCCACGAGATCGACATGCGGACCGACGTCTTCGCGCTCGGTGGGATCCTCTATCGCATCCTCCTCCTCCGCGATCCACTCCGCGGCGAGACCGATGATGCGCTCCTCGAGGCCGCGCTCAATGCCAGTGTCACGCCTCCGGCCACGCTGGCGAAAACGACCCCGGCTCCGCACTGGCCGCGCGGAAAATTTCCGGAGTTCCCAGCCGCGGTGGCGATGAAGGCGCTCAGCTATGCGCGCGAAGATCGCCACCAATCGGTGCTCGAACTGCAACGCGAGATCCGCGCCTGGCAGGAAGGCGCGACCGCCGGCGCAGATCTCGGCGCGCTCTGGAAGCAGTTCACCGGACTGCTTCGCCAGCATTAGCGTCACCTTCAGCAGATGGATCTCAAACGCTACCTCGACGAACGAACGGCCCTCATCGATCGCGCCTTGCAACGCTTTCTCCCCCGGGCGGGGACCCGGCCTGCGACGCTTCACGAGGCCATGCGTTACAGTCTCTTTGCGGGAGGAAAGCGACTGCGCCCCGTGCTCACCCTCGCGTCCGCCGAAGCGTGCGGCGGTTCCTCCGAGCAGGCGCTCCCCGCGGCCGGCGCGGTCGAATGCATCCACACCTATTCGCTCGTGCATGATGATCTCCCATGCATGGACGACGACGACCTGCGCCGTGGACGGCCCACCAATCACAAGGTCTTCGGCGAGGGGGTCGCGGTGCTTGCCGGCGATGCGCTGCTCACGATTGCCTTTGAAATTCTCGCGCAAGCGAAGCCCACGCCGCGCTACCCGGTCGCCGCGCTGATCGGCGAACTCGCCAGTGCGGCGGGCAGCCGATGGCTCATCGGCGGACAGGTCGCGGATCTCGAGGGCGAGGGTCGCAAGCTCGGCGGCGAGGATTTGAAATATATCCACCGCTGCAAGACCGCCGCGCTGCTCACCACCAGCATCCGCCTCGGTGCCATGAGCGCCGACGCCACCGCGAAGCAACTCGCCGCGCTCACCGAGTTCGGCCAGGCGCTCGGCCTCGCTTTCCAGGTTATCGACGACATCCTCGACGTGACCCAGACGACAGAGAAACTCGGCAAGACCGCCGGCAAGGACGTGAAGGCCACCAAGGCCACCTACCCCGCCGTCTTCGGCCTCGACCGCTCGCGCGCGGAAGCGCACCGGCTGACACGCAAGGCGCACACAGCGCTGAAGCCTTTCGGCAAAAAAGGCGACCCCCTGCGCGCCATCGCCGACTACCTGCTCGCGCGGGAATACTGATTCCGGGTGGAGCACTCGACCCGAGTGCCGTTTCCGGCGACTCGCCGGGAACGTCGTGAGCGCGTGCGGGCACCGTCGCGCGACCCGGAGACTGACGCCCTCACAGTGTCTTCGGCGGGTCGCCGAAGACGGCACTCGGGTCGAGTGCTCCACCCGGCGGTCACGCGACCAACCGCAGATTCGGATCGATGTCCGACGCGAGTGGCGAGCTTTCGCCGTGGGCCAGCATGAGCGCGGCGACGAAGCCGATCATCGCGGCATTGTCCGTGCACAACGCCGGCTCCGCGAGTCGGAGCTCCAGCCCGCGTGCCGCGCAGACTTCGTGGAATTTCGCGCGCAGCCGCGTGTTGCAGCTCACGCCCCCGCTCACCGCGATCACCCGCCGCCGCGTGGCCTCGGCGGCGCGGATGGTCTTGGCGACGAGCACATCGACGACCGCCTCCTGGAACGCCGCGCAAAGATCGGGCAGATGCGGCGCATCGAGTTTGGGCAGGAGGTAGCGGACGGCCGTCTTGAGCCCGCTGAAGCTGAAATTGAAGTCATCCGAATCCATCATGCTCCGCGGGAAATCGAAGCTGCGCGGATCACCTTCGTTCGCCAGTCGGTTCACATTCGGACCGCCGGGATAGGGCAGCCCGAGAAGCTTTCCCACCTTGTCGAAAGCCTCCCCCGCCGCATCGTCGCGTGTCTGCCCGAGGAGGCGGTAGCGACCGAATGCCTCGATCTCCACGAGCAGCGTGTGGCCTCCGCTGACCACGAGCGCGACCGCCGGTTGCACTCCCGCGGGCTCGCCAAAAAACGGCGAGATCAGGTGCCCTTCGAGATGATTGATCGCGAGATACGGCTTCCGCCGCGCCACCGCTAGCGCCTTGGCGGCGGACGCGCCGATCATCAGCGACGTGGCCAGTCCCGGTCCGTTCGTCGCGGCGAACGCGTCGATCTGATCGATCGTCACGCCCGCCGAGTCCAGCGCCGTGCGGATGACCGGCGTGAGCGTGCGCAGATGATTGCGCGACGCCACCTCGGGAACGACGCCCCCATACGCCTGGTGAATCAGGATTTGCGAAGCGACCTCGCTGGCGAGCAACGTCGTGCCGTCGAGGACTGCCACCGCGGTTTCGTCGCAGGACGTTTCGATGGCGAGGAGCATGCGGGGAAAGTAATCGCTGCTCCGGGGTCACAAGACTAGAGGATCTTCCGAAAGTCGTTTCCGCCTCCGGCCTGGAGGGACACGCTCCGTCGTGTCCGTGATCTTATCTCCCAAACTTCCGTGGCTGGAGCGGGTGCGGACCCTGAGAGCACGCACGCTCCGCGCCGCCCCTGCCCGCTGGATCAGGGACACGACGGAGCGTGTCCCTCCAGGACTTCGGCTTCAGCACTTTTGCGAGATCCGGCAATTACTGGCGATCCTTGTCCAGGCGATCCGCGGCGCGCTTCGCGCGGCCGGCTTGGAGGCAGCGCCAGACGATCGCGCCGACCAGCAAGGCGCCGACGGCGATGAACATCGCCTCGGTCGTGCCGCTTCCGTTGTCGGGCGAGAGATGAAACCAGCGTTCGATGAAGTCCATGATAGTTCCTTTCGATGAGTTGGGTTTTGAGGGTTCGAGTTAGATGTCCTGCGCGTGAAGGGTGAATCCGCCGAGGACGATATTGCCGTCTTTGCTGACTTGGAGAATCGAGCCGGCGGACGCGGTCGGTTCCGGTTTGATCAAGAGCACTAGCGGCTCCGGCGCCTTGTTGGGAAGCGTGAGGCCCGCCAGCCAGACGCCGGTCTTGGGCGGGGCGAAAGCGCGCTTTGCATCGAGCGTGTCGCGGACCCAGTCGTCCTCTTCGAGCAATTTATCGAGTTGCGCGCGTTCACCTTCGTCGAGGGCGATCTTCTTGAGCCCCGCGGCCTGCGCCACGTCGGCGAATTTCTTGCTCACCATGATCCCGCGGACGATCCCGCGGAGACCGTCGTCGGAAGTGAGCCCGACCGCCGTCACGCCGGCGCCCGGCCAGAGGTTCAGCTTGATCACCCGCTGTCGCGTGCCGACCGCCGCGCCGGGATTCACGACGGTGAGGTTTTTGAGGCCGCACTTTTTCTGACCGGTGACCAGCGCGGCGATCCCGCGCTCGGTGGTGGCGATCGAGTCGTTATCCGCGGTGATGACAGCGAGCAGGCACGTGTGGGTCGCTGCGGTGGCGGGAACCGCCCATTCGAACGCGGCGATCTTCGCCTCACCGGCAGGGACGCTCGGCAGAATGAGGTGCGGGGAGACGAGCTTCCACGGCGAACTCGAGGGCAGGGTGTTGTTCGGGAAGTTCGTCCAGAAGGTGGTCGGCAGATCGGGCAGCGCGAGCGAGGCATCGGTGAAAAAGAGCTTCACCGCCACATTCGTTGCGGCCCTGCGCCCGCGGTTGTGGACCTGCACGTAAACGCGCGCGGTCCGCCCGCGCTGGGCGTTTTCGTGAATGAGTCCCGCCGGCACGAGGCCGTGATCGTCTTCGAAGATCTCGAAGTTGATGTCGTTCAACGTCGGCCGCTGGAAGGTCGGCGCGTCCACTTTGAGATCCGAGCATTGCCACCAGTAGGTGTTCGCTCCCTGGTTGAATGGATCGGCCACTCCTGACGGCGACGGACTGAGCCGGCCGGTATCGACCGCGCTGTCGCGCAGATAGATTTCCACGTCTGGCACGGTGGCGAGATCGACCGGGATTTCCCACACGCCGCGGTTCTTGGTCCCGCAGCGCAGCAGCCGCGAGGGCGCGTGGAAGAGGAGATCGGAGACGATTGCGTTGGGCAGCAGGTTGTTGAAAGGCGACCAAGTCCCGCCCGCATTCGCGGATCGGAACACGCCGACATCCGCCGCGGCATACACGATCTGCGTGTTCGCGGGATCGAGCTCGATGGCGTTGAAGGGAATGTTCGGCAGCGAGCCGCTGACGTTGGTCCAGTTCGCGCCGCCGTCGTCGGAGCGGAGGATGTGCGGCGAGCCGAATTGCGAGCTGGTGAGCCAGAGCCGGTTGGCATTCGTGGGATCGACCATGATGTCGCTGATGAAGCCGGTGGGCTGGCTGAGCCGGACTCCATTCTGCCACGCGCCGCCGGTGCGATCGACGCGATAGACCTCGCCTCCGGTGGTGCCGACATAGACGCGCGTGCTGGTCGGAATCGCCAACGCGCTGGCGATTCCCTGCGCGTTCGGGAGCGTGACTTCGCTGAAGGCGGTGCCTCCATTCGACGAGACGAAGACGGTCTGGCCGGCCTGCGCGACGACGCTGCCATTCACCTCCATCGGCGGATAGAAGAGCGAGCTGTAGTCGCCGACATTCGGGCCGATCCAGTCCCACGAACCCCAGCCCCCGCCGCTCGTGGAGCGCTCCATGCCCATGTTGTAGAACGAATGGTAGCAGGTGTAGGGCGCGGCGCTGTTGCTCCCGCAATCGCCGCCATCGCCATCCTGGACGTGAAACCAAATCTCCTCACCCTCGAAGCGCAGCGTGCCGTTGTCCTGGGTCCCGCCGAGCAGCCATGCCTCGTGCTGCGGATGTTGCGCGAGGTATTCGAACTCGGTGATGGAAAGCCCGCGGTTGAGCGCGGTCCAGGTGGCCCCGGCATCGGGTGAGCGGTAGAGCCCGCCGTCGTTGCCGACATAGACCACGTTCGGATCGTTCGGGGCGAAGGCGATCGCGTGTTGATCGGGGTGAATGGAATGCGCGGTGTCGCGCGCGGAGATGTTCGTCCAGGTGAAGGTGCCGTTCGATTTGCGCACGCCCTTGTGGACATTGATCGCGCCGAGATAGACGACGTCGGGATTGTTCGGCGCCACGGCGAGGAACCAGTCGTACCACGCCTGCCCGGTCGCGAGATCGGGCGGGAGATTTACCGACTGGAATGACGAACTGAAACTCCCGCGCCGCCACAGCTTGCCCACGCCGGAGCCGAGCGTCGCGAAGGCATAGACGATTCCCGAATTCGAGGGCGCCTGGCTGACTTCCATCCGGGTAAAGCCGGCGCCCGATCCGGGCAGGCTCACGGCGCTCCAGCTCGTGCCTCCATTCACCGATCGAAACAATCCGTCGCCGCACGCCGCGAAGAGGCCCGCCGCGTCGGGCGTGGAGCCGACTGCGGGAGTCCGGATGCTGATGTCCCACGTCGTGATGTTGCGCCGCCGCGACCAGGTCGTGCCGCCATCGGTGGAGCGGTAGAGACCGCCGGTGGTCGCGGCGTAGAGCCGGTTTCCATCCTGCGGATCGACGATGATTTTGAAGAATCCTTCGCCCACGAATGGCGCCGTCGCCCGGAGCGCCCAGGTGGCGCCGCCATCGGTCGAGCGCAGCAGCCCCACGCCGAGGTTCCAGTAGAAATCACCTTCGCCCGTCCCGGCATAGACGATGGAGGGATTCTGCGGGTCAAAGGCGATGGCGCCCGTGGCGAGCGCCGGTTGGTTGTCCGTCCGCGGAAACCACGTGACCCCGAGGTCGCGCGTCTCCCAGACGCCGCCGCCCGCCGCGCCGATGAGAATGTGCTGCGCATTGCCCGGATCGACCGCGACCGCGCTGATGCGGCCGGAGACTGCGGGGCGGCTCAATGGCCCGCTGCCATACGTCTGCCCGTGCGGGATGCTGAATGGCCCGAGCGGCCGCCACCCGACGGCGACCGATGCCGCCATGGCCTTGGCGCGCGAGGCGGCCGGTTGATTGCGCGCCGCGAACGCCGCGAGATACGCCTCGCCGACGCCCTTCGCCGTCAGCGTCGCACGCGCCGCCTTGGCTCGTGGCGCGCGCGCCGCCTTCTTTGATGCGCTCGCGACGACGGCGACGGACTCCGCGGGGATGCCGCGTTGTTCCTTGAAGAATCGGAGCCGGGCGAGGGCTTTGCCACCGGGCGGTTTCGGTCTTGCAGGCGGACCGCTCTTTCTCTGCTTTCCTGCGGGCGCGCCCTTGGCGCGGGTGCTGCGTGCGGCGGGTTTCGTTGGGAGTTCCATGGCTGCTTTTCTTCGGGTTGGGGTTTTCGACTCGCTGCAAAAATCTCCGCTCCAGAGGGGCTGCCGTTACTTTGACTTCCGCCGTGTATTTTTTGGCGGAGCAGCCGGCAATTCCTTCGATTTCTCAGGAAGGAGTCCGCGTTGCGCCTGGAAGAGTTTCAGCCGCTCCAAGGCTTTTCCGCCGCTGACTTCCGGCGGCGGGGTGGGAGCATTTTTGCGCTTCGGGGATTTCATCACGACTGGTTTCCGCTCACCTCCCGTTCCCGCCGGATCTCCGCTTCGCATCGAACCGCAGAACGAACCGAGGTGTGATGGCAGCGAGGTTGGAGAGGTCCTAATTACCCGTAAAGAAATTTCTCGGTCACATCCGATTTGACGAAAGCGGATCCGCCATTCTCCGCTCCCCAAAGTGAGCGTTGACTTCCCCATCGATCAGCCTTCCGCTAAATATAATTAGTTCTCTCGAAAGGAGATATTTATGAGCACCACATCCCTCCGAACGCTCCGTTTCATCGAGCCGCTTGAAACTCGCATCGCTCCCGCGGCGATCCTCAATGTCACCGATGTCTCCGCCAAACTTCCCGCGGTGGCGGTCCCTGGCGACTCCGGGTCGGTCACTTTTACGATCACCAACAACGGTGACATGGATTTTACCAGCGACAGCGGAATCATCATCGAGCTTTCCTCGGATGCGAACCCGCTCGGGGCGTCGATCGAGGTCGGACACTTCGAGAATTCGACGCCGGCGATCAAGGCGGGCGATTCGAAGACGATCACAAAAGCGTTCAAGATTCCGCCCCTCCAGATCCCCAATCCGGTGCTGCCGGCGGGGAGCGTTTTCGTGATCGTGGATGTGCGTGCGTCGGCCGATTACGGCGTCAGCGAGGGGCACGGCTATGTCTTCCAGTTCGGCCAGGTCGGCGACCGCAAAGTCTCGCTCCCTGCGATCGACGGCGACGGCACGAAGGTGACCTTCAAAATGAGCGGTGCGGGACTGGGCGAACTCCAACCGGCCGGCGGCGCCGTGGATCTTGCCTTCGCCGGAGTCGATAAGACGAGCATCGCCGGAGCGACGGCGGCCGGCGGCGACGGCGCGGTGCTGCTCAACGACATCGGCTCGGCGACGGCAATCAAGGGCCTCGTGATGCCGGGCGTCAGCGCGAATGGAAATCTTGTGTTCACGGAAGGCCTGCTCGGCTTGCAGCTCAAACACATCGGCAGCGCCGCGGCGCACACCGTCCTGAATGTCGGCGCCGGCGACAACGCTCCCGCGAAGATGCGGTTCGAGAAAGTGACCGAGATGGATTTCAACATCGCGCGCGGCCTGACTTCGCTGACGATCGGGGAATGGGACAACACGAGCGCGGGCGCGGACACGCTCACCGCGCTCTTCATCGACAAACTCACGGTGGATGGGAAAAAGCTCGGCCTGACCGGGAACTTCGAAGCCAACCTGAACCTCACGGGCGAGAACGCCGCCGGTGTCGCGCTGGGGAAAGCGACGCTCAGCGGAGGGATCAACGACTCGCAGTGGAGCGTCGCCACGGGCAGCGTGAAAGAGATCGTGGCCGACAGCGCCAATCAGTGGCTGCTCGACGTGCCCAATGGCTTCGTGAACGACATCTTCATCAAGAAGAACCTCATCGGAAACAAGACCACGCCCGCACTCGAGGCGCAGACCTTTGGCGAAATAAAAGTGACCGGCCAGCTCGACGCCTCGATCAAAGCGACTCTGGCCAATGCAAAAAACGCGGCGATCGACAAACTCTCGGCGAGTCAGGTGACCGGCATCACGGTGGAAGCGCCGGCGGGTGGAATCAACAAGGTGGACGTCGGCGAGTGGACCGGTGGCGGCCGGATCGACACGCGGTGGATCAAGATGCTGGAAGCCGACGGTTTGTTTGTTCCCACCGACGGCAACTTCAGCGCCGCCCTGAACCTCACCGGACCGATCGCAGGCGTGCCCGGAGTGGAGCGGACCCTCGGCAAAGCGATGATCCGGGGAGACATCACCGGGGGCACATGGACGCTGGAGAAGGGCGCCGGCTCAATCGCCGCGGGCAATACGAGCAGCACCTGGTCGCTCCGCGGCGGAACGACTCAGGACATCGATATCTCGAGTCTCACCGTGAAGGGCGATCTCGATGGCGAAGTGAGTGGAGGCTTTTTTGGCAAGATCATCGTCGGGGGAACCCTGGAGGCCAACATCACCGCGATTAACGCTTCCTACGGCGTGGGTACGCTCACCGCGGGAAAGATCAGCACTGCGACCATCAAGGCCGAGAACGGTGGCATCGGGAGCCTCACCGCCGGCGAATGGCAGGGCGGATCACTCCGGACTTTGAGCTTGGACAGGCTGGTGATCACGGGGAATGCCAGGGCGGGCGTGCAGGGGGATCTCGTGGGGGTGAATGTCGAGATCCTCAGCGATGTGACCCTTGATCTCTTTTCCGTCCGCGGCAGCATGACCAATGTGAACCTCAAGACGCTGTCGGCAGGCTACACGGGGGTGCTGCACGCCGGCGAATGGATCGGTGGAAGTTTTGAGGGCGGTTACGTTTCGAAAATCGATATCGGGGGAGGCGTCGCGAGCGGCAATCTCCAGAACGTGAACATCAACGTGACGGGCATCTTTTCCCCCGAAAAGACATTCAGCATCAATCAACTGCTCGTCGGCAACTCCGTCGTCGGCTCGCAGATCACCACGGTCGGTCACATCGGCAACGTGGATGTCGGTGCCATGCTCGACTCGGATATCACCGCCACCGGCCGCGACATCAACAGGATCGAGATCAGCGGCATCAAAGGCGCGGCCGGCCCGTTCTATGACAACTCCACCGTGACTGCGAAAAATCTCTTCAAGGTGATCGTCCGGGACATCAATGAAGCTGGCGCTGCCGAGTACGGCTTCGACGCTGATTTCATCTCCAGCTACACCCGTTACAAGGGAACGGCCAACGTCTTCCCCATCCGGGCGAACATCTTCGGTCCGGAAGTGTTCGATGCGGTGCCCGCGGGCGGCACTGGCTACCGGGTAAATGTGACATAGGCGCGAGGTCCGCTGCCGAAAAAGCGGGTGAGACCGGGTTGCTATTCGTCGAGCGCCGCGATGAGGTAGAGCGATTTCGCGTTCGGCAGCACGCCCGGCTCCATCTGGTTCATCGTGTAGGCGAAGGAAAGGCAACGCTCGGGATCGGCGAACGCGAAGCTGCCGCCCGCGCCCGGATGCCCGAAGGCGCGCAGCGACGGACCGAAATTCCTGCGCGTCTTGTGGCCGCTCGCGTCCACCGGATCGCGCATGAAGCCGGCGGAAAATGCCGTCTCCATTAGCAACACGCGGTCGTGGCCTTGCGTGAGCGTCGTCGTCATCCAGTCGATCGTGTGCGGCTCGAAAAAACGCCGTCCATCGAGCGCGCCACCCTCGGCCAGCATCGCGTAAAACTTCGCCAGCCCGCGCGCCGTGCCGATGCCGCCGAACGCCGGGAAACCGGCCATGCGCGCCTCCGGCGTATTCATCGACGCGACACTGTGCAGGCCGTGCGGCGAGGAAAACGCGCGCGAAGTGAGCGACCCCGGCGTGAGAAACGCCGTGTAGAACGCATCCCCTTTCGCCGGTGCCGTCTTCGCCGGAAAAACCGAGGCCGGTTCGTGCGCGCGTTCCGCCGGCAGCCCGATCCAGAAGTCGATCCCCAGCGGCTCCGCGAAATGGGTGCGCCAGTATTCCCCGAGCGGCATCCGCGCGATCCGCCGCACCACTTCATCCGCGAGAAAGCCAAACGTCCGCGGATGATACCCGTGCCCTTCGCCCAGCGGCCACTCCGGCGCCTGCGCCGCAAGCGCCGCCGCCACCGCGTCGTGATCCATCACCGGTGCCGCGATCGCCGGCAGCCCCGCGCGATGCGAGAGCAACTCCGCGATCGTCACCCGCTCCTTCCCTTCCTGCGCAAACTCCGGCCACACCTCCGCCACCGGCGTGGTCGGCGCGACGCCATGCTCCTGGCACGCGTGCAACACGCACGCCGCCGCCGGCCCCTTCGTCGCCGACCACACCAGCACCATCGTCCCCGCGTCCCACGGCTGCGTCTGCTGCCGATCCTTCCACCCCGCCGCGAGCGAAAGCACCTCGCGCCCATCCCGCCACACGCACACCGACGCGCCCAGCTCCCCGAACTGCGTGAAGTTTTCCTCGAACAACTCGGCGATCCGTTCCAGCGGCATGGGCCGGAACTACGCCCGCAGCGCGGCGAGATCCGGATCGCTGCGCGCGTAGTCGCGGAATTTTTTGTCGAGTTGAATGCTCTTCTCGAGGTGGGAGCGCGCCAGGCCGAGGTTGCCGAGGGCGCACTCGTAGCAGGCGAGATTGTAGTGATAGGTCGGCTCGATGCGCAGCGCGTCGGGACCGTCGATGAGCACGTCGCGCGCTTCGGCGGTGCGGCCGAGTTCGTGCAGGCAAAAGGCGGTGTGGATGAAGCCGCTGGTCTTCTCCGGTTCGCTGCGGCAGAGGGCGCGGGCGGCGGTGAGCGCGGGTTTCCAGCGTTTCGCCTGCATCAGGATCACCGCGCGCAGCTCGATCACGGTGGCATGCTTCACTGTCTCAGTCGGGAGCGAGTCGAGTTCGGCGATCGCGTCGTCGTACATCGACAACTCGGAGTAGCCTTGGGCGGCGAGCAGCGTGCGTTCGTGGCCGTCTAGCATTGCACAAGGTTGATCAGCCAAGCAGCGCCTCCAATTCTTCCACGCGCCGATTGAAAAGCGCGAGCGTCGCCTCGACCGGCGCCGGGCTGGACATATCCACGCCGGCTTCCTGCAAGGTCGGGATCGGATACTTGGAGCCGCCCGCTTTCAAAAAACCGAGGAAGCGCGACGCGTCGCCGGTCTTGAGCACCTGCTCGGAAAGCGCGACCGCGGCGCTGATCCCCGTCGCGTATTTGTAAACGTAGAAGGCCGAATAGAAGTGCGGGATGCGCAGGCACTCCAGCTCCAGTTCGTTGTCGATGACGAAGTCTGGGCCGAAGTAGGCGTCGAGCAGCCCGCGATACGCGTGGCGGAACGTGTCGAGTGTGAGCGGTTCGCCGCGCTCCTCCATGGCGTGGATCAGCTTCTCGAATTCCGCGAACATCGTCTGCCGATAGACCGTGCCGCGGATGTCGTCGATCTGCCGGTTGATCAGGTAGGCGCGCATCGCCCGGTCGGTCGTCGTCTCGAGCAGGTGATGGGTGAGCAGCTCTTCGTTGAAGGTGCTCGCGACTTCCGCGAGGAAGATCGGGTAGTCGTAGGTCTGGAACGGCTGCGTCTTCTGCGAATACCACGAGTGCATCGAGTGCCCCGCTTCATGCGCGAGGGTATAGACATCGCTGAAGACGTCGTCCTTGTAGTTCATGAGGATGAACGGCGGATTGCCGTAGCTCGAGGAACTGAACGCACCCGAGCGCTTGCCCTTGCTCTCGTAGCGGTCGCACCAGCGCTCCGTGCGCATGCCGTTGCCGAGCACGCGGCAGTATTCCTCGCCGAGCGGCGCGAGCGAGGTGATCACCTTCTCGATCGCTTCGTCGAAGCTCACCTTCGTCTCGATGTTCGGCACGATGGGAACGTAGGTGTCGTACTGATGGATTTCCCTCAGCCCGAGCACGCGCTTGCGCAGCGCGTAGTAGCGGAAGAGCGGCGCGAGATTCGCGCGCACGCTGGCGATGAGATTGTCATACACGCTCACGGGCACGTCGTCGTGGAAGAGCGCGCCTTCCAGCGCCGACGGGTAGCGGCGGCTGCGCGCGCGGAAGACATCGGCCTTCACGGAATTCGCGAGCGTCGAGGCGAGGGTGAATTTGTGGTCGTCGAACTCGGCGTAAAACTTTTCGAAGGTGCGTTTGCGCAGCGCGGCGTCGCGCTTCACGAGGAAGGAAATCCACGAGCTTTGAGTCAGTGGTCGCTCCTCACCTTTCTCGTCGAGCACGCTGCCAAACTTCATGTCCACGTTCGTCAGTTGCGAAAAGCTCTCGCTGTGTCCGCTCAGCGCGCTGGCGCCGAGCGCGAGGAGGCGTTCCTCGGCCTCGCTCAGCGTGTGCGGCTTGAGCCGGCGGCGCTTGCGGAGGGGCGTGACCCATTCGGCGAGCGCGGGATCTTTCAGGAACGCCTCGAAGGTCGCGTCATCGATCGCCATGATCTCCGGCTCGACGAAGGCCTGCGACTCACTCACGCGCGTGAGCAGGTTTTCGAGCTGACCTTCCCGCGCGAGATGCGCCGCGTCCGAGCTGTCCTCCGACGATTTCAACGACGCGTAGTGATAGAGCCGCTCGATGAGCAACCCGAGCGACTTCTCAAACTCCAGCACTTCGCGCAACGCCTCCGCCGACGTGCCGGCGCGCCCCTTCCACTGTGTGATCTGCTCGTAGGTCTGCTGGAGCTTCTCAAAATCCGCCTGCCACGCCGCGGGTGTCGCGTAGAGCAGGGTGAGATCCCACGTGTCGGTGAGCGCCATCTGGTCCCGTGTCGGGGTCGCGCCCGGTGCGGGTTCGTCTTTGTCGAAAGGAAATATCTTCATGAAATCACGCGGGGTGAACGTCGTCGTGCGCGCCTCCATCGTCCACGTCGAGCGTGCGAACGCGTTTGCGCATGCGTGTTTCCTCGACCTGCGTGCGGAGGATGTCCGGCAGGCCGGCGGTGGTGGGGATGTAGTCGATGACCAGGCACGGGGTGGAGGTGTCCGCCGTGAGCAGGTGGACGGTTTGCAGGCCGAAGAGGCGCTGAAAAAACGGCTGTGTGATCTGCAAATCGCGGACGCGATAAAGCTCCAGCGTGTCGGTCGTCTTGCTGAAAATGCCGCGCTCGGTGATCAGGCGTTCGGTGGTGAGGCGATAGGTCGTCGTCTTCACCGTGAGCCATCGCGCGATCGCCCACGGGATGGGGATCACGAGGAGGCAAAGGAGATAGACGCCGAGGTTTTTGAGCTGCGACGAGGTGCCGCTCCAGAGGGTTTCTTCAGCCATGGGGCGAGAAGGTAGGAGCGCCGCCCGCAGGGCGCAAGACGCGCCTCGCGCCGACGCGGCGCGCCCCCCTTCTGAAAAAAGGCTCCGTCATTCCGACCGAAGCGGAGCGAAGTGGAGGAATCTCTCGCATCTGCGGGCAGCGGCGGTGCGGAGCATGTGGCTTGTAGCTCCGCCCCGCCTC
>JANOAZ010000063.1:0-46844 GCA_031411395.1 Chthoniobacteraceae bacterium | reverse complement strand
GCTGAAGGGCTTTCTCTTTCTGTTCATGGGCCTCCTGTCATCGGTGCTCCTGCCTATCCATGCACCCAACCTCAGCGACGGAAACCGGGTCTGGTAGCCCACTTCATCGGCGAGATACTGGTCGATGGTCACATTGCCATCCGGCCGGTTTTGCGCCTCGGAATTCAGCACGCCGGAAAGGAACGAATGCACCGCGAAGTGACCGCCCTTCACGCCTTGATCGAGCCCGCGATAAAGCGTCATCTGGTTGCGATTCTCCCACAGCGGCTCCAGCAGCGTCGTCTTCTCGTATTCCCGCCCCGCAGAATTTTTCCCGCCGGGTGGTCTTTTTCTTCCGCGCATACTCGCCCTGGGCGAATCTGGTTTGTTGGTTCATGCCTTCGCTCAACCTCGCGCTCTCAACTTCGGTTCCATCTCCCATGCGCTTTTATTGGGAGGGATTAAAATCAGCGTTTCCCTAAAGACATGGTGAATGTGCAGGTTCATTTCGGTGAGCACCTTTTGCATGAAGTTGCACTTGCTGGCCGCCTGAACGGGCCGAGCCGGGGCCTCCCGCGCCTCCATCCCCACATCCGGCGGGTTCGCCCAAGGCCCATCTCCGCGCCGACGATCCTCTCCACACCTCCGCGACCGCACCCGCCGCTCCGGCACGGCTCTTAAACCAGGGATGCGACATTCCTCCATCATCGCCCTCACGCTAGCCTGCATCTCTCTGCCGGGTCCGGTCACCTCCGCGCCGTCGCAACGGACTGAGTTGCTCTTCGCGCGTTTCCCCGGGTCGGTTAACGTCTCCGTTGCATGGAAACTGAAGTGACGATCGCGGTGACCCAAGACCAGCGCGCCCGTCGACTTGCCGGCTTTATCGAGCGTCTTGTCGAAGCTTCGACAGCGTCGCGCGTGCGAGTGGTAATGGTGCTGATGCTGCTGGGAACGTGTGCTTTCCTGCCCGGTTTGGTGTCGATTCCGCCGATCGACCGCGACGAGGCGCGCTATGCGCAGGCGACCAAACAAATGATGGAGACCGGGGACTACGTTGATATCCGGTTTCAGAACCAGCCGCGCTATCTCCAGCCAGCCGGCATTTATTGGCTGCATGTCGCGGCGGCACGATTGACTGGCACCGGCGTTGATGCGCCGATTTGGGTGCATCGGCTGCCCTCCTTGGCGGGCGCAATACTGGCCGTTCTCCTGACGTATTGGGTGGCGCTGAACCTGGCGGGCGAGACGGCGGCCTTCGCCGCGGCTCTGTTTATGGCGGCGAGCGTCTTGCTCGGATTCGAGGCGCGCGATGGCAAGATCGACGCCGTCCTGCTGGCCACGATCCTCTGCGCGATGGGTTTTCTGGCTCGGGCCTATTTGCGCCAGCCGTTGACCCCCACTCAGGCGGCGCTGTTCTGGGTGGCGCTGGCTGCCGGCATCATGCTCAAGGGTCCTCTCATCCTGCTCGTGGTGGGCCTCACCGCGTTGAGCCTGAGCTTGCTCGATCGCTCGGCAGCGTGGCTGCGGGCGCTGCGGCCGTGGCTGGGCTTCGCGCTCATGCTGCTGCTGGCCCTGCCATGGTTCGTGGCGATCACCCTGCGCAGCGGCGGCGAGTTTCTCCAGATCGCGCTGGGTCCGAGCATGCTGGGCAAGGTCGCATCCGGTCAGCAGAGTCACGGCCTCCCGCCGGGAACTTACCTGCTGTTTTATTGGCTTACTTTCTGGCCGGCGGCCGCGCTCGTGATCCCGGCGGCGCCTTGGATTTGGCGGAACCGGCAGGATCGCGCGGTCCGGTTCTGCCTTGCCTGGATCGTGCCGACGTGGATCGTGTTTGAACTCATCGCGACCAAGTTGCCGCATTACGTGTTGCCGGTGTATCCAGCGATCGCGACGCTCCTGGCGCTGGCGCTCGTGGGTGGCCAGCGCCCGGATCGGCCGTTGGCTTGGGTGATGACGGTGGGTGGCGTGATCTATCTGGCGCTCGGCGTCGGTTTGCAATTTGTCCTGGAGCGAACGGTGTCGTTGCCCGCGTTCATTTTAGCTGTGGCCGGGGTGGCGCTTTTCGGATGGGCGCTGCAGGGGGAACGGCTAACCACGCGGACCTTCGCGGTGAGCCTGGCCGTCGGAGCAATCCTCCTCCACGCGGCTACTTTCGGCCTGGTCGTTCCCTCCCTCGACAGCGTCTGGGTGGTGCCGCGTCTGGTAGCCGCGATCGAGCGCCAGGCCGCTTGTCCACATCCGCAGATCGCGGCCGCGGGCTTCCACGAGCCGAGTCTGGTCTTCCTGGCTGGCACCTCGACCAATCTCGTCTTTGCGCCCGCCGCCGCCGAGTTCCTCCGGCCGGGCGGCTGCCGGGTTGCGATCGTTGAAGGACGCGAGGAACCGGAGTTTCTGGCGCGGTTGGCTGCTCTGGGCCAGCACGCGGTCTTGCGCGAGCGGGTCACCGGACTGTCAATTGGCCGGCTTCGCCGTGTTGATATCGGCATCTATACCGCCTCGCCCTGAGGCCAGCGTATGAGCGAGACCTTTCGATTTTCGATCGTAATCCCGGCCAAAGACGAAGCGGAAAACCTCCCCGTCGTGGTGGAAGAAATCATGACCCTGCTCGCGGGCGAACGTTTCGAGATTTTCATCGTCGATGACGGCAGTACCGACAACACGCCCCTGGTGTTGCAAGGGTTAGCCCGCGAGCATGCCCATCTTCGCCATGCCGCGCATGAGCAGAGTCGCGGGAAAAGTGCCGCGATCCTGACGGGAGTGCGGGCCGCGCGCGCGCCGCTGATCGTGACCATCGATGGCGACGGTCAGAACGATCCTCGTCAGATGCTCGCGCTGGTTGCGCTGGCCGAAGCGCCGGGAGTCGGTCTCGCCGCTGGTCAGCGGTTAACCCATGCTCATTCGGTCTCGAAACGATTCGCCTCCCGCCTCGCCAATTGGTTGCGTTCCCGGTTCCTAAACGACAAGACGCGGGACACCGCTTGCGGTCTGAAGGCGTTTCCGCGCGAGATCTTCCTGCGCCTTCCTTACTTCGCTTCCATGCACCGGTTTCTTCCGGCTCTCGTGATGCGTGAAGCCCTGGCCGTTCGTCATCTCGATGTCTTCGATCGACCGCGGCTCAACGGAAAATCGAAGTATGGATTGATCGATCGCGCCACGGTGGGCGTAGTGGATCTTGTGAGAGTCTGGTGGTTGATGCGCCGGCGTGGCGCGACCGAACCGCGTTCCGACGCAGTCACTTCACGAATCAATTAGCAGCCCGCGATGACGGCGGCGATGGGTCTGTGGTGCTCGCGGGAATCTCTGCGGGAAGAAAAAACAGGATTAGGAATAGGTAGATAAAGATTCCGACAACGGTCAGCCACTCCCAAAAGGCAAAGCTTAAATAGAGTGGCACACCTAGCTCCGCCCAGTCCGGACCAACCCAGCCCAGATCGTTTGGAACAAAGTAAAGATAGGCCTGGCTAAGTCCCGTGCCGACGATCGGACCGACGGAAAAGAGCGAAAGCGCAGAGAGTGCCCAAACTGGCCATTGGCGTTCATGGATCAGCCAGCGAGTGAGGCAAAACCAAAAGCCGAAGATACCCAACAACAGGCCGAAAAACGTAATGATACTGATGTATTCGTGCGCCTTGTGGACAGGTAAAGAAATGCCTTGGGAAAACAGCCTTTCAAAACCGACAGCAACGACCCCCAGAAAGCCGATCTTGAGGGCCCAAGAAGAAGCCCGGGCCGCTATCGGTGTAATGGGTTCAAATCGCACTCTGAAGTACCCGCACAACGGCAGACCCATGGAAAACGAAACCATCATTCCAAGGCAACAATAGGCATAGCCGCGGGGGTTGGTGGATGCAGAGCCCAGACTTGAGAGAGTGCGATAGCGCCAGTCGAAAGCTCCTTCGAGACAGCAGGCGGCAAAGGCGATCCCGACGATAAGACAGAGCGTCGCGAGTGGGTACCAGACCCAAAGGACGAAACCCTTGCTCCATTCTTTTCGAGAGGGCGATATCATCTTAGTGGCTGGATGGATGACCGGACGCGCTTCAGGAAGATTGCCATCAGGTCTTGAGCCTCAGCTTGTGTCGAGGGACGTGAATCATAGTGAAGTGTGATCCACAAACGATGGGCGTAAGTGCCGACCGCGAAGCCAGCAGCGATGTAGGGTCTGAGTGGAGGCAAAAGTTCGAGGAATTCCAAAGTCATGCCGCCTGCGACGAGAAGACCAGAGCTGTTTTTAAGTGGAGAAGGCTCAAACATCACCCCTAAATTACTAAGGAAGGTAGAGGTGAGGCATTTGTCGGCCCAAAGGTGCTTTTTCAAGCCGCCGGGGAGGTGACGGCAGAGCGCCGTTGCGAGGGGAAACGTGAAACCCATCTGCCGTCGTTTATCCCGATCTATTTCATCATGAATCCCGTCTAGAAAGCTGCGCGGGTCGTCGAAGTCCGCGTCGTCCCGATCCAGAAACAAGATACTAACGACATTTGCTGCCGAACGGAGGTGATCGTGCGCCTTGCGGAGATTGATGGGCACGGCCATCCGCAGCAAATTTCCGCCGCGATGGATCCCTCGTAATTTGCGCCATTCATCGCAGGCCAGGAAGGTATCTCTCAGCAGAAGATCGTTGGTCGTCACGCCGAGTTGTTTGGCTGTGAGGCGCAATGCGGCGGTTTCTTCTGAGGTCAATCTCGCGCTGATCGCGGCGGGGTATGATCTGGGAACTGGGCTATTGTTGGGCTCTGCTTTATACGGGATCAGGGGTGCGGGTAAACGATGCACAAACTGGCGCGCTTCCCAGAGGTTCATGACGTGGAGCGGAACCATCCCGAGTCGCTCCGCCATCGTCAGCTCAAACGTTCCGCGTCGAGCCAAACGCTTCGGGTCAAGCTTTGTCACATCGGCCTCGTTCGGCGAATGAGCGAAAGCTAGAGCGTAGGCAATGAGAAGGTCATGGAGGAATTGGAAGATCCCGGCCCCATCGCAGGCGGCGTGATGAAACTGGAGGATGAGCGTGCTCGCCGCCACGTCCTGGAGAACCTGAAACCTGATTCCGATCTCTTCGGTAAGATCGATCCGCTTCGCTGGCGGCAGCCCGTCTCCCTTCGGCTTTGCCATCCACTCGATCACGGTTTGCGGATTCTCCACGGGCACCCAGATCCACTGGCGTCCGCGTCGAGCCACTCGGGCGGTGAGCAAAGGATGCTGGCGCAGAGCCGCCCGGATGGCGGCTTCCAGCGTGGATCGGTCGAAACAGCCGGAAAACTCCGCCCGCACAAAACAGCAACAGGGATAAGCTGGACGATCGTCCAGGAAGAGCAGTTCCTCGGTTGCAGTCAGCGGAAGCGGCAAGTTCATCGAGAGAGTGCGGGTGACGCTCAGCGCGGATTATGCGGCCGGATTCAGGAGGCGCCGCACGCGTTCGGAGACGGGCAGAAACGGCGACGTGCGCTCCTGATAGAACTCCGCGTCGCTCATCTGAAGGTTCCACCGGCGTCCATCGGGACGACTGCGCCACCGGGGGTGCAGCCAGTTATATTGCTCTGCGTATTCCAGAATCCACGGCTCGAAGGCCGCGTTGATCCGCCTCGTGAGCTGCCGGACTTGCTCGTCGGAGTTGTCGTTTTTGGGCGGCATGATGGCGGGTTCAAAGTGAGCGCTGATACGGCCCACGCCTGACCGGATCGCGACCGCCGGCACAATCGGGACGTTTTGCAGTAGTGCGAGGCGGGCGGGGCCGGTGGGACTGGTGGCGGACACGCCAAGAAAATCCGCAACGGTGCCGCCGGAGAGTGTATTCAGGTCCGTCATCAGCCCAACGATTTTGCCGGCGCGGAGGGCTTTGAAGATTGCTTCGATGTCTTTGCTGACAATCCACTCGACGCGATACGCTGATCGAATCTCCTGAAAGACTTGGTCACTGCGCGGATTGAAGGCGCGGCGATAGACGCCGACGATTGGCAGCCCGATTTGCGCACCATAGTGGAGCACGGATTCCCAACTGCCCAGATGGACGCCGCAAAGGATCACGCCACGGCCTTTTGCATGACTCTCCAATAGTCTTTCGGAGTGATGGAATTCGACCTGCATATCCTCGTGGCGCAGCCCCTCCAGATAGCTGCTCAGGTGATGCTCGAAGGCCAGCGTCGCCAAACGTTCGCGCTCGTCGCTCGTGAGGTTCGGTCCGAAGATGAGTTTTAGATTTTGCACTGCCCACCGCCAGTCCTGGCGCAACACGCGAGTCAGCACCGGTGTGAGGAAATGCAGGCGATTTCTGGCACGCTGAAAGTCTCCCCCACGAAAGCAGGCGAGAAATCCTCGCAGCGCCAGCCATTCAAAATAGAACCGCACGCGCAGCGCCTTGGAGGTGGGCGGCCTCGATGGCTGCGGCGCCTCCGTGAGGTTTGTTATCGGCGCCATGTGAGGTGGGTCCGAAATGTCAGGCGTCACAGCGGGAACTCCCGCCGGAGAAGCGTCTGTCTCCGTGGCCTCCCCGGTCTTTACTGGCGCCGCAAGTGGGTGCCGGTCAGGCGCCGGCACGGGCGCCACAGCCACGCCCGTGAGAATCCCGAGCAGTGCCCCAGCGAGCTTTGAGACGGAGACGCCGGAGACGATGGTGCCGGGTGGCAACGAAACCCGGCAGGCCGCTTCCAGGCGATTCACCAACTCGATGCCCATCAAGGAGTCGAGGCCGAGTTCGTTCAACGGAGCATGCACGTCGAGCCGCGCGGCGGAAGTGCGGAGGACGTAGGCGACCTGTTCGGCGAGTTGCGCCGTAAATGCGGGCAGTCGTTCGTCCGGAGGCAAGGCGAGGATCGATTCGATCACCGTTTGGGCGTCACCGGTGGGGGCGGATGGTGCGGTGGTGAAGAGTTCCGCGAAGCGCGGCGAATTTGCGAGCCCACCCAGGCTGTCCGCCCCTTTTTGCCAGCGAACTCGGAACACGCCCACCTGCGCGGTACTGCTTTGCAGCAGGCGACCGAGGATCGCGGTGGCTTCAGCGGACGTGAATCCCGACAGGCCGTGATGCCGCAATACCGCCTCGAGTCCGTCCGTCCGCGACACGTATCCCACATCGCTGAGCATGCCCCAATTGACGACCAAAGCAGGCAGCCCGCATCCGTGGCGGTGGTGGGCCAGTGCGTCCAGGAAACAGTTCGCCGCGGCGTAGCTGCTCTGCCCGGCATTGCCGATCACCGCGCTGACGGAGGAGAACAGGACGAAAAAATCCAGCTCCAGATTCGCGGTTCGCGTGTGCAGATTCCACGCACCGGCGACCTTCGGCGCCATCACGCGCCGGAACCGCTCGCCGCTTTGCAGGAGCAGGGTGCTGTCTTCCATGACCATCGCAGAATGAACGATCCCGCGCAGCGGTGGCAGTTGCGCGGCGATGGTGGCGAACACGCGCTCGACATCCGGTGCGCTGGCTACGTCGGCCGCCAGAGCGACCACTTCGCCACCCAATGCCCGCAGCCGGGTCAGAGCTTGCTGGGCGAGTTCGCTGGAAGCTCCTGTGCGGCTGACCAGAACCAAATGCCGCGCGCCGCTGCGCAGCATCCACTCCGCGACCGCAAGCCCAAAGCCGCTCAGCCCGCCGGTGATCAGATAGCTCGCCTCGGCTTTGAACTGCATCGCTGTTTCGAGCGGCGTCCGCAGCGGCACAACGTGATCCGATTCCCGCGAGAGCACGATCTTGCCGATGTGCCGCGCCTGCGACATCTGCCGAAAGGCTTCCTGGGCGTGCGACATCGGAAACTTCTGCAAGGGCAAGGGGCGCAGCCGTCCCGCGGCGACATGCGCCATCACTTCGCGCAGCATCGCCTGAATCATGGCAGGATCGGCCCGCGCAATCTGCGCCAGATCGATCGCGAAGAGCGACAGGTTGTTGCGGAAAGGGCGCAGTCCGAGCTTCGTGTTTTGGTAAATGTCCCGTTTGCCGATTTCCAGGAACCGGCCTCCCGGCGCGAGGCAGGCAATCCCTTTGGCGATCGCCTCTCCGGAAAGTGAATTGAGCACCATGTCCACGCCGCGCCCACCCGTCAGCGTCCGCACTTCGCCGGCGAAGGCCAGCGAGCGTGAATCCATCACATGGCGAATGCCGAGCGAGTGCAGATACTCCCGCTTTTCCGGGTTGCCCGCAGTGGCGAAAATCTCTGCGCCGAGGTGCTGGGCGACTTGCACCGCGGCGAGGCCGACCCCGCCCGTCGCAGCCTGGATCAACACGCTCTCACTCGCGCGCAATCGGCCAAGATGATGCAGCGCATACCAGGCTGTCAGGAAGGCGACGGGCATCGTGGCGGCTTCGTCGAAGCTGAGTCCGGCCGGTTTGCGGACGACCACGATCGCCGGAAGCGTCACGTGTGAACTGAACGATCCGGGTGCCATCGCGACCACTTCATCGCCGACTTGGAATTCCTCGACGCCTTCTCCGACCGCCACGATGCGGCCAGCGCACTCGTCGCCGAGGAGGCTGTCGGCATCAACCTCCGAAGGGTAAATGCCGAGCGCCTTCAGCACGTCCCGGAAATTCAGCCCGGCCGCCTGGATCTCGATCTGCACTTCTCCCGCGCTGGGCGATCCGCTCGGGCGTGCATGGAAGGCCAATTGATCGATGCTGGAAATCGACCCGAGTTCCAGTCGGAAGCCCGTCGCGGGCTCTGCGGGGGCGGCGCGGCTGGGAAGTTGTGCCGCGGGAATTTTGACGAGGCGATTCACGTGCCGCGCGCTGTCGCGATACGCGACCTCTTCCTCTCCGTCGTCGATCTCCAGCTCTTCGAGCAAAGTAGCGGCGTCGTTTTCAGATCCCGCCGGCGACAGATCCACGAGGCGGCAACGAAGCTTCGGGTGCTCGTTGAGGATGACGCGCCCGACTCCCCAGATGGGAGCTTGCGCGACGGAGACCGGATCTGCCGACCGCACCGACTGAGCGCCGCGAGTGACGCACCAAAGGCGAGGCAAAATCCGTTCCTGCGTCAGCACCTGGACCAACGGCACGATGCTGTAACAGCCTTCTTCCTCCGCGCGCAGGAGTGAACTTGCATCCAACTCGGCAGGCTCACTCGCATCGAGATTCCACAGGTGGATGACGCCGGTGATTTCTGGCAGACCTGAGGCCCGGAGCTCCGCGAAGAGGCGCTGCAGATCCTCGCGAGACTCGGGTCGAACCTCATAGGCAGCGGCTTCCCGACGCCGATAGATCGGGCCGGCAAAAACGGACACAGCGCAATCGCCGCGCGCGGCCAACTGCCCGGCAACGGCACTCCCCAAGCCGCTCCGATCCGCGAACAGAAGCCAGGTCGCTGGATCTTTCGTTCGTGTTTCGTCGGCTGACTGGGTACCCGCGTCCGCAGCCGGCTCGTGGGACTTGAGCTTCCATTGAAACTCGTGGCACCAATCGTCGGCATGGTCTTTCTCTGCGCCGGACGACGACATGGCCTGGCAGCGATAGCCTTCAACGGAAATCAACAGGCGGCCCGCCTCATCCAGAATATCGATGTTTCCCAACAACGTTTTGCCGCCGTAGCGGACGAGCCGGGCGTGGCTCCAGACCACGGCGCCGGGACGCGCGAAGAATCGCACTCGCTCCACCTGCACGGGCAGAAAGAGCCGGCGCTCTCCAGCGAACTCGCCCGGCAAGGCATGCGGCAGCACTTGGAAACAGGCGTCCAGCAGGCCGGGATGAATCTGGTATTTTTCGGCTTCGAGCCCCGCCGGTAAAACCACGCGACCCAGCGCTTCGCCATCGCGCCGATAAACGGTTTCGATCCCGCTGAAGGCCGGCCCGAATTCGAGGCCGGCCTCGGCGAACGCGCGTCGGCTCGTTTCGCCGGCGGCCTCATCGACACAGGTGGCTCGCAGCGCCTCGATCGACGTCACCGCTTCGTTTTCGATCCCGGCGCTGAGGCGGCCGACCGCGTGAGTCGTCCACGCGGTCCCGTCGCGAGTACTGCTGATCGTGAGACTCGCTTCGCGTGGATCGTGGCTCCACTGGAGGCAGACGGGCTTCTCGGATTCCGGCAGGAAGAGCGCAGTCTGGAAATCGATGTCCTCAACCATGGCGGGCTTGCCCTTGAAGAGAACCGCAGCGGCGCCGAAGCACATCTCCACGTATGCCGCCGCCGGGAAGACGACCTGCCCCTGCACGCGATGATCATTGAGCCAGGAGAGTGCCTCCAGATCGAGTGCGGTCTGCCACGTCGGCACCGCCATCTTGATCGCGCGATCGAGCAAGGGATGAACGGGCCGGGCACGCCGCGCTGCGGTGGATTCCTCAGATTCGTGCCAATAGCGCTCCGTCTGCCAGGCGTAGGAAGGCAGCCGCACCACCGATGCCGATGGGTAGAGCGTCTTCCAGTCCACCGCGTTGCCCAAGACGTGGAGCGCGCCGAGCGATCCGAGTAAAGTGGCGCGCTCCGGTTCCTGGCGCCGCAGCGAAGGCAGGATCGTGCCGGAGCAGCCGTGGTGGCCGAGACATTCCAGCATGGCGCTGGCTAAAACGGGGTGCGGCGCGATCTCGAGGAACACCCGATGGCCACGAGCGAGCAGGGCTTCCATCGCCGCGGCAAACCGCACGGGTTGCCGCACATTGTACCACCAATAACCGGGGCCAAAGGCGTCACCCGCCATCTCCATGCCGCTGACCGTCGAGAACACCGGCACGCTTGCCGGGTGGGTCGCAAACTCGCCCAGCGAGCGTAGGAGCTCCTCGCGAATCGGATCCATCTGCTGGCTGTGAAAGGCGTAGTTCACCGGGAGGAAGCGGCAAAAGATCCCGCGAGCTGCGATCGACTCGGCGAGTTGCTTCAGCGACTCGCGCCGACCGGAAAGCACGACGGAACGCGGGCTGTTCACCGAGCCAATGCAGACCTCCTCGCCGTGGCCGGCCAGCAACGTTTCCGCATCCGTCCGCGACAGCCCGACCGCCAGCATCCGGCCATGATCCGTCGCGAGGCTCATGCAGCGGCCCCGCTGGAAGATGGTGTGCATGGCGTTGCGCAAGGTGAGCACCCCGGCCGTGCAAGCCGCCGCGGCTTCTCCCACGCTATGGCCGACGACCGCCGCGGGCCGAATGCCCCAACTCTTCCAGAGCGCGACCAACGCCATCTGTAGCGCGAAGATCGCCGGTTGAGCGATTGCGGTGTCCTGCATTCGCGAACTCGCTTCGTCGCGCTGGAGTTCCGCGAGCAGCGACCAGTCGCCCCATTCGCGGATGAGGCGGTCACACTCCTCGATCTTCTCCCGGAAGATCGGCTCCCGGACGAGCAACTCACGCCCCATCGCCCACCACTGCGGTCCCTGGCCGGAGAAGACGAAAACCGGAGCGGGCGACTCGGCAAGCATGTGACCGACGGACAGGCCGGCGCGGCTTTCGCCGGCGACAAAGGCGGTGAGTTTTTCCTGCAATTCCGCGGCATTCACGGCAGCCGCCGCGAGCCGGTGGGGATGATGCGTACGATGCGCTCCCGCGGTGAAGCAGACGTGGGCCAACTGCCACGCATTCGCCGCGAGAAAGGGCGGATACTTGGCCGCCAGGTCGCGCAGCGCGGCCTCGCTCCTCGCCGAGAGGGTGAGCAGATGCGCCTTCTCCACCCCGCCCGACAACGTCGCGCTGGAACTCGGGCGAAGGGGTGGTGCCTCGAGGATCGCGTGCGCATTGGCGCCGCCGAAGCCGAAGGAGTTCACCCCCGCGAGCGCCGGCTTCCCGGCGGACGGGAACGTCTCCAACTCACGCGCAATGCGGAGATTCCCCTTCGCAAAATCCAGGTGCGGATTCGGTGTCTGAAAATGCAGGCTGGGCGGAATCTGACCGTGAAAAAGCGACAGCGCGGTCTTGATGATCCCGGCGATTCCGGCGCCCGCCTCGAGATGGCCGATGTTCGTTTTTACCGAGCCGATGACGCACGGGTGCTGCATCGTGCGATCAGCACCGACAGTGGCTCCGAGCGCCGCAAACTCGATGGGATCGCCAACCGCCGTTCCGGTCCCATGCGCCTCGACGTATTCCACCTCGCCTGGGGCCACGCCGGCCTCGCGACACGCCTGCCTCACCACAGCCTCCTGAGCCGCGACGTTGGGCAGCGCGAGTCCATTCGTCCGGCCATCCTCGTTGATCGCGGTGCCGCGGATGACCGCGTAGATCGGATTGCCATCGGTCAGCGCCGCCGCGAGCGGCTTGAGCGCGATGACCCCGACGCCTTCCGCGCGCACAAATCCATTGGCCCGCGCATCGAACGCCTTGCAACGGCCATCGGGTGAAAGCATGCCGCTGCGGCTGAAGCTGACAAAGGGCGCCGGGAGGAGCAGCGCATTGACTCCCCCCGCAAGCGCCACCGGGCACTCGCCTCGGCGCAAGCTCGCGCAGGCCAGATGCACCGCGACCAGCGACGACGAACAGGCGGTGTCCACGATGAAGCTCGGGCCGCGCAAATTGAGGCTATAGGAAATGTGATTCGCGGCGATGCTGGCGACGACGCCGGTGGCGGTCCACGGATTGATCGCCCGGAGGTCGTTGGCCGAGAACTGAAGCTGCGCGTAGTCGTTGGTGGAGATGCCCACGAACACTCCGGCCGGCATCCCGCCCGCCACCTTCACTCCTCCATCTTCCAGCGCTTCCCACGCCGCCTGGAGGAGCAGCCGGTGCTGCGGATCCATGCAGGCCGCCTCCCGCGGGGAGATGCCGAAAAACCCCGCGTCAAATTGGTCGATGGATTCAATAAATCCGCCCCAGCGCGAAATCGATTTCCCGATGAGGCCCGGCACGGGATCGTAGAACCCATCAATGTTCCAGCGGTCCGGCGGGATCTCGGTGATCGCATCGACGCCCTCCGTGAGCAACCGCCAAAAGCTCTCCGGACCATCGGCACCGCCGGGAAATCGGCAGCCGATGCCGATGATGGCGATCGGCTCGTTCACCACGAGCGCGAGGCGGCATCAGGCGCCAGGGCCTTGGTTCGGATGGAGATTAAGTTTTCGCGAGCCATTCACAAAACACACGAAACCTAGCGGGGCAGGGAGCGGGCGGAAGGGAAAACGCGCCGCCACCGCCTCATCACAACTTTGGCGGAGCCGCGCCCCCTGCGGGATTTTTTTGCGTCCGCCGGTACTCCTCAAAGATGGGAGCGAAGTCGATTTTCACCTCTGGGCTGGCTTCAGCTTCGAAGATGGAGGCACCTTGGGAAATCATGGCGCGGATGTCATCCTCGCCGCTGAGTTCGCTCGCGACGGCACTTTGACGACGGAGATCGCGCAGGGTTCGCTGGACAATCGTCTTCCGCTGTGCGGGTTCCATCTTGTTGAGCGTGACGATCATCTGCCGGAACCCGGCGGGCAGGGTGAGGCTCGCAAAACGACGGCGCTCTTCCGAGGTGAGCTGAGTGAAAAAGGTTCGTAGCACACCGCTTTTCTTGACCTCGATCCGCTGTTCGGAGTTCAGCCCGTTGAGCAGGCGCGCGGCGCGATCGATGATGGCGGCACGATCGGACGCCGAGAGCCCCTGGAGCGGATGAGTCGTCAAATACGTCACGAATTTCTGCGGCGTCGGACGCGACCACCGGACAGCAAAGATGGCTCCAGCCGCGAGCGACCAGATGACCACCAAGGCTAAAAGACAACGCAGGACGGTGCGCATGCCGGAGGACTATCACGCCGGCAGATCCTGGCAATGGAGCGAATGCCGACGGACCGCGGCGGCGAGGTGCAGCTTCGCGATTGTGGCCAGTCTCGTGTGTGGAGTTGATCCGGGGAGCGTTCTTCACGTGAATGCGTGGCGCGCGATCTGATCCATGGACAACCAGGCACCTTCCCAACTGTCCTTCGCGTATTGGGAAGCGCTGTCGGAGGAAGCCGTGCGTCGGGCGTTCTGGATCTTTGTCATCACGATATTCGGTTTCCGGCTGTTGGTGCTGGCGTTGGTCCCCGTCGATCTTTCCGGCGACGAGGCCTACTATTGGGCGTGGGGCCAGCATCTGGATTGGGGTTATGCGAGTAAACCGCCCGGCATCGGGTGGCTGATGGCGCTGGCCGGCATGGTCGGTGGAGACACGACCTTCGGCATCCGGACCTTCGCGGCCATGCTCGGCACCGGCAGCCTGATCTGCCTCTTTCAGCTCGCCCGGCGTTTGTATGGTCCGGCTGTGGCGATGATCACCGCCATCGCGTTCGTCGCCAATCCGGCCAACGCCGCGCTCAACCTCGTGCTGACGATCGATGCGCCGATGATGTTTTTTTGGATGCTGAGCCTCCATGCGTTTTGGGAGTTCATCCACAGGCCTTCCGGCAGTGCCCGGTTCAAATGGGGCGCGCTCCTGTTCCTCGGGCTTGTTGGCGGCATGTTGAGCAAGCAAATGATGCTGGTTTTTCTGCCGCTGGCTGCCCTGTTCCTTGCTCTCTCGAAAGATCACCGCGTGCAGCTTCGGCGGCCCAGCCTGTGGTTTGTGCTGTTTGGTTCGCTGGTCGCGTGGCTGCCGCCGCTCTGGTGGAATGCGCGGAATGACTGGGTCACGGTCCGCCACACGGCGCATCACTTCACCGGCGGGGATGTTTCGTTCGTTCGGAAGGTTGCGCGCTTCTTTGAATACGTCGGTTCGCAGTGCGGCATCCTCACGCCGGTGCTTTATCTGCTGATCATGGCGGTAGTCATCGCCGTATTTTGGTGCTGGAAGAGATTGGGTGATCGCGAGCGCTTTCTTTGGTTGTTGGGCGGCCCGGCGTTGTTGGTCATTCTCGCGATGGGCTTGCGGCTGCGTATCGGTCCCAACTGGCCGGCAGTCTTCTACGGCTCCACGGGAATCCTGCTCGTGGGCTGGGCGGCGGGGAAGTGGTCGCTGGATCCGAAGCTGGATCGCTGGCGTGGCGCGTTCGTACCCGGGTTGAAGATCGCCGTGGGATTGGCTGTGGCCGTTCATCTCGCGGTGTTTGCTCTTTCGTTCGGAATGCTCCGTCTCCCGGGACTCGATCCCACCGCGAGGATTCGGGGCTGGTCGCAACTGGCCCGGGACGTCGACGCGGTGCGTCGGGAACTACCGGGCGGAGATGCGCTGCTGTTGGTGACGCAGAGCCATCGTTATATGACCAGTGAGTTAGGCTTCTATCTCCACGATCGGCCGAGGGTCTATCGATACAACTTCGATCCCAAGGCCATCGAATCTCAGTATGACCTCTGGGAAAGTCCGGCGGCACATCTCGGCGAAGATGCATTGCTCATCATTCAGGGGGATTCACCAGCCATCGCCGCGGATCTCGCCGGCCGGTTCGAGTCCGTCACGTTCCATTCTACCTTGCGCTATCCTCACCAGAGCAGGGCGCTGCACGTGGTGACGCTGGCCATTGGCCGGAATCTCCAGACCTGGCCTCGCCCGCGCGACTGACCAGATCGCACCGGGCGTGTGGTCAGAGGAGCGAGTCACGACCAATCCGGATCGTTCTTGATCCGCCGTGCGATTGCCCTCATTCGGTCAAAGAGCAATGAGGCGTCTCCCCGAAACAAATGCAGATTCCGACAACGGATGAGCCGAACCGATCATCCACCCACCAGCGGTTCGTCGGAAGGCGTCATTCCCCGCCGGCCGACGCTTTTCCGCGCGCTCGGTCGGGACGAACCGCCAGCGAACATTGAGATCGAGGGACGCCGCTACCATCGCGAGAGCGTGCTCAAGCACGATTCTTGGGCGGCCACCGCCGTCTTCAGTGACGCGAGCGGGCACCGCATCGCCTGCAAGTTCAACCGAATACATCGGCTCTTCTGCCTGCCGATGGGCTGGCTCGGACGACACCTCGCGCACCGCGAATGGAATGCACTGCAGCGGCTCAGTGGAACTGAGGGTGTCCCCACGCCGGTCGGCCCGGTCTCGGCTGACGGAGTGATGCTGCCCAATGCGGTCGCGCACACTTGGATCGAAGGAGAGACATTCAAGCCGTGGCTGCGAGTGGACGAACACTTCTTCCCCCGGCTCCGCGAGGTGATCGCCACCCTGCACTCCCTCGACATGGCCTATGTGGACATGTCGAAATGGGAGAACCTCCTGGTCGGAAGCGACGGGCGTCCCTACCTGCTCGACTACCAGATCCATCTCCACCTGCCGCGCCGTTGGCCCGCTAATTGGGTGCTGCGGTTCTTTCAAGCAGCAGACCTCTACTACCTGCGCCGCCAATGGCTGCGGGCACGGCCCGATCAAATCTCGCCCGAGGATCGCGAAGTCTGGATGCGGCAGCCCGGGTTGGTCTGCGTCTGCGAGAATCTTGGTGTGCCCTGGCGCTGGCTTCGACTCCGCATCCTCGCGCTCTTCGGAGTGAAGAGCGATCCCCGCCGTGCGGGATAGCGACGCGATTAGTCGGGAAGCTGGCTATGCTCGTTCGGGGCGAATCGAACCAGCGAAAAGGCTTCAATCCCGGCGCCCTTTTCGTAGAGCTCGATGCGCCGGTAGGTTCGTTTCACCAGGTCTTCGATATGCCGGAAATCGAGGCTCTCAAAGATGGCGGTTCCCCGGAGCCGACCCTCGGCATCCGGCACCTCCCGCGAGGCTCGGACGGCGTTTTCGAGCATCTTGCGATTGGTGATCCCCATACTCGCGAAGGCCGCGTCCAGCACATCAGTCGCATACTGGCGCCCACCATAGACTCCGGCCCGGCGCAGCGCTTCCACGAACAAATGAAAGTCGGGCACGATGTCGCTGGCCGGCATGTGAAAATGATTCACGACATCCAATGCCGCCTCAGCGGCTTCGTCAGGGACATAGTAGAGAAAGAGCCGGAAGACTTCCTGGAAAAACTTGGAGTGCGCAGCTTCATCCACGGCGATCGTCCGCGAGAGTTTCGCCAGCACCGGATCGGCGTCGGCGCCATACGTCTCAGGCTGGAGTTTTCCCTCGGCGACGAGCGACATGTTGAGGTAGTTCACCTGCGTGGCGCGCTCCTGCACGACCTGGTAGAAGAGAATCCGCAGTGGATCCTCAAACGGCAGCTTCCACTCCTTGCCGCGCAGGGTGTCCATGTAATCCTCCACCCACCGCACGGTCCGCTGGCCGGTCGCCAATAGTGCATTTCGCCAGAGGTCAGCGTGCTTTTCCTCCTCGGAGCCCCAGCGCATCATGAAATGCGAGCGTCCGTGGCTGCGACGAATCATGTGGAGAATCGTGGTGACGTAATCGGGCGTATATTGCTCCACCGCAAAAAAGCCCTCGATGATCTTTACGACCGTTTCCGAATGATCGGTCCTAAACTGCCGCCAGTCGAAATCGCGGTCCGGGTTCCAATTGCGCAGGCGCTGCGAATGGCTCACGTACCACCGGTAAAGACCGAGGATGGCGCGTTCGATGTGCCGGTAGCGTTCGACCCGACTCAGCAACAGCGGAGGAGTCCGCGGCCTGGCCAGGTCGATCTCTCGGACCACTGAATCGAGAGGGAGCGCGCCGTTCATTGCCTTTGTTCCATGCCATTGAGTCGATCGCTCATGGCGGAGGATTTAGGGTAAGGTCATCCGCAGGTCAAACGTCGTCACAACCGTGACCCGCCGACTCTTTCTACCCGTGGGGGCCGCGGGAAGTTCCATGCGATGAGAAAAGCAAACTGAGCGTCGCTCGGACGACTCCCGATGCGCCGAAGATCGCCGCGTAGGTTTCCTCGCTTCCACCGCGGTCCGCGATGAGAAGTTCGCGGCCCTTCGATCCGATGGCGCCGCGTCGCGCTGGATCGCGGATCAGGGCTTCGAGCGCGGGTCCGATCCCCTCCGGTCCGTCGATCTTACAAATCCCGCCCTGTGTGGCATAGGAGCGGTCGAGGTCGAGGAAGTTCTGCATGCAGGGTCCGGCAATGACGGGCTTCCCGAAATACAACGGCTCGAGGAAATTATGTCCCCCGACTTCCGGCGAGAAACTGCCGCCCATGATGACCATGTCCGCGCACTCGTAGAGATAAGGTAGTTCGCCCATCGTGTTCACCACGAGGGCGTCGCAGGAGGTACCCGCCGCCGACTGACCAGCACGGGCCTCGCCGAAGCGCGCAGCAGTGAGGCCGTGCGCGACGCACAGTTCCCGGATTTCCTCCCCGCGGTCGATATCCCGGGGGGCAATGACGAGAAAGAGCGCCTCGGGCCAGAGCGATCGACAGGCTTCAAGGATGTGCCGTTCTTCCGGCGCGTGGGTGCTGCCGGCCACGATCACCGTTCGACCCGCCGGGATAAGCCGTCGGATGGCGGCAAGGCGGTCGCCATCCAGCAGAAAGGAAAAGTCGCTCTTGAGGTTTTTGGTCACCTCGATCGATCGCGCCGGCATTCCGATCTCGATCATCCGCGCGCGGTCGCCCTCGCTCTGGGCGAGCACCTTGCGATACATCGAATAGAAGGGCGCGAGGAACCAGCGGAGCGGACGGTAACCGGCCAGTTCCTTCATCCCGATTCGCCCGTTCACGAGGAAGACCGGGACGTTTCGCCGCCGGGCGACATCAAGGAAGTTCGGCCAGATCTCCACCTCGGCGATGATCACCGCCGCGGGTCGAATGACGTCGAAGAAGCGCCGGATGACGAAGCGGAGGTCCACCGGGAAGTAGAACAACGTCACCGTGTCCTGATAGACCCGCTGCGCCGTGGCGAAGCCGGTCGCGGTGGTCGTGGAGAGATAGACTTCGTAGTGCCCCGCCGCGCGAATCATCTCGACCAGTTGTTTGACGCTGTTCACCTCGCCGACGCTCACGGCATGCACCCATACGGCAGTCCGGCGCGGCTTCGGTGGGAGCTTTAGGCCAAGGCGATACGCGTGCCCCGCGCGCCCGCGCCGGTCGATGATTGCGTGCAAGAGAAACCCGGCGAGGAGCACGGGCGAGGCGAGGAGCAGAGCGAGGTTGTAGAGGACGACGCGCAAGGTCGGATCTTCCTTCGCATGATCGTCGGGCACCACTAAAAAGCTAGCAGTGCCGCCCGGAGAGAAAGACGATGCGTCGTGCATTTATGCCGACAGTGCGAAGCCGGCTGCATAGGATGATATTCATGATTCGGCCTGTGTTCATCGTCGGGAACAAACGCTCCGGCACCTCACAACTGGTCCGGGTGTTGAACCTGCACCCGCAGGTCTTCGTTTCCCATGAATCCGACATCGTTTGGGCGCTCTACCAGTTTTCCCAGAATCAACCATTTCAGGCCCATCCGTGGGACTCCGACCGCGGGCTTCGTCACACCTTGGAAACTTGCGGAGACTTATTCCGCAACAAGCAAAGTCCGCGGGAGACTTTCCTGGCCATCCAGCAGCGGCTGATGGAAACCGGCACGCCATTCCTGCCGCCCCAAAAGAAGACTGAACTGCTGTGGATCGGCGACAAAAAGCCATTCCAACATACCGACCCGCAACTGGTGACGTTCATCCTCAAGCACTTTCCTGACGCGCATTTTCTGCACATCGTCCGTCACCCGTTTGCGGTGGCGATGAGTTCGGCCCGCTTCAACGAGACTCCCAATGGAGATTTCTGGCTGGGGCTTGCCCCCGAGGAAAAGGTGGAGCGATGGACCTTCCACGAGCATGCGGTCCTCTCGCTGCGTGAGAACCAGCCCGGGCGCGTCCATAGCCTGCGATATGAGGACCTCTGCGAACACACTGAGGAGGAACTGTCACGGGTATTTCAGTTTCTCCAACTGCAAGCCGACCCGAGCGTGCTGAACGAAGCGGCGCGGCAGACCCGCCCGGTGGCCCGTAGCATTCCGGTTCTTCGATGTTCCGCGGAAACGACGCGCGTCGCCGAGAGCTACGGCTACGATCTGAAGTCGCCCACCAGCCGTCTGCAAGCGGTTGGGAAAAACATCTATCGGCGACTGAGTCGTCAATTGATGAGTAAACACGACTGATGCATGAACATTGAGGATCCGCAGTTCCAGCATCTGGTCTCCCGTGCGACATCCAGGATTCCAATGTGGTCGCGAATCCTGAGAGCCGCGAACGTTGAAAGAATGTTGGAAGTGGGCGTTTGGAAAGGAGGGTATGCGAAGGAGATTCTCGAGCAGTGTGAATTTATTCAGCAATACTACATGATAGATCCATGGGCGAACCTTCCGGACTGGAATAAGCCGTGCAATGTCTCGCCGGAAGTATTTGAGGAAGTCTATGCGCAGGCGATGAAGGAAACAGATTTCGCCTCTTCGAAGAGAGTTGTTCTCAGAGGTCGAACGAAAGAAGTGGTTGCCACCATCCCAGACGGTTCTCTTGATTTTGCATATATCGATGGCGACCATACGCTGCGGGGCATCACAATCGATCTAATTAGACTTCTTCCCAAGCTGAAGGAGGGCGGACTTATAGGTGGGGATGATTTTACGACCACCCCGTGGCAGCACGAGGTTCAATACGAGCCGACTCTTGTCTGTCCCTTTAGTATCTATTTCGCCGAGGCAATGGATTTACCAATCGTTGCTTTGCCATTTAATCAATTCATCTTACAAAAGAGAAGCGGGTCCCCCTTTGCATTTATTGACACCACAGGTAAGCACACGAACCTATCCCTCAGTAAACTTCAGCCCACGGTTTAACGAGTTTTCAATCAAGTGAGAATGAAGCAAATACTTTGGAAGGTTCACGTTGAGTAGAGCGACACGGAAAACGTCCCCGACCATGAAACGTCGGATTTGCCTGATCACCGAATCTTTGGATCGCCGCCGCGGCGGGGCGGAAGGTCATCTGGCTGATCTGGTGCAGTCCTTCACTCAAGCGGGTTACCCTGTCCGCGCGTTCCTTCGCCGTCCCGGCAATAGTCCATCGGCTGTCGATACCGAGATCGTGCCGACTTGGATCGGTTGGGGTCCGCTGCGCGAATGGCATTTCGCCCGCGCCATCCAGCGCCGCCTGGCTGGGACTAGCGACATTGTGTTTTCGACGCTGCCGTTGGCCATCCCGGAGGTGACCCACTATCTATCCCCGGCGGGCCTGTATCGCACAGGCTTCGAGGCGGAGCGCGCTTCGTTCGATCGCGGGATTCAGCAGCGGTTCTACCGCTTGGGCAATCGCCTCAATTTCCAGCGCCAGCAGCGGATGGCGGCACAGGAGAAGTTGTTGGCCCGCAAGGCGCGGCTCAAGGTCCTCACCTTGTCCACCGCGGCCCGAAATCAAATCGTGAATCTATTCCATCCGCCGGCGGAGAACGTGGCGACGATTTCCCCCGGCGTGGACCTTACGAAGTTTCACGCCGGCCCAGCCGCATCGCAACGTGCGGAAAAACTTCGGCTTCTTTTCGTGGGACACAATTTTCGTCTGAAAGGCCTGCACTGTCTTTTACGAGCCGTGAGCACCGCGGAGCGAGGTGGGTTGCGGGCGGATTTGACCATCGTCGGTGGTGGAGCGAGCCGCGAATTCAAGGCCCTGGCCGGGAGCCTGGGCCTGACCAGTCAGGTTCACTTTCGCGGCGCCGTTTCCGATGGAGACATGGGCGAGCTGTACCGCAGTAGTGATGCGTTACTCCATCCCACGTTCGCCGACCACTGTTCGCTGGTCGTGCTGGAGGCGCTGGCGAGCGGGCTGCCCGTCATCACCACCCGGCTGAACGGTGCAGCCGAACGGATGGAGCCGGGCCAGCATGGCTTCATCGTGGAAGATCCGCGCGATATCGATGCGTTGGCTGCGGCGCTCTTGCGTCTGCAGGATCGGGAGAAGTTGGACGAGATGCGCGACGCTGCCATCGCCTTGCGACCGCGGCTCGATTTTGCCGACCACGCCCGCGGCGTTTTGGCGTGGTTGACCGGCGATTGAGGAAAGCCCAGCGATCCATGGCATTTCGTTTATTGGCGATCACCGATCCGGGCTGTGCCGTATCCACGCGGTATCGCGTCACCCAATTCGAATCCTACCTGCGACAACATCAAATCCATGTGGAGACGCGACCAGGGCCACGATCGGCAGCGGAACAAGCGAGTCTGCTGGAGTCGGTGACGGCGGCCGACGCAGTTCTGTTCCAGCGTTACCTCCCGACCCGGCGATGGCTGCGGCAAATCCTCCAGCGCGCCAGGCGTTTGGTCTATGACTTCGACGACGCCATCCTCTACGCGGAATCCACGCGGGGCCGCCCGCGCTTGTTACTGCATCGTTGGTGGCGGTTCCGCGCGATGATGCGCTGCTGTGATGCGGTCACCGCCGGTAATTCCTACCTCGCAGAGCTGGCGCAACGCGAGGCGCCACCAGGTCGCGTTTGCGTCGTGCCGACCACCCTGGAGTTGGAACGCTACGATCACGAACCGTCACAGACGGAAACCGCGCCAGCCGTGGGTTGGATCGGCGGGCGGTGGACGCTGCCGTATCTGGAGCAGCTTCGGCGACCGTTGGAACAATTGAGTGGGGAGGTCGCCGGACTGACCATTCGTGTGATTGCCGATCAGGCACCGGATTTAGGAAAGGCGCATGTCGAGTGGGTCCCGTGGGCGGCAGCGACGGAAGTGCGGGAGCTGAAACGCCTTCGTGCCGGAGTTGCGCCGTTGCCGGATGATGCGTGGACGCGAGGGAAATGCGGGCTGCGGCTCCTGCAATATCTGGCCGCGGGAGTCCCTGCCGTCGCCTCGTCGGTGGGAACCCAGGCGGAAATCATTCAAGCCGGTGCCGCACTCCCCGCGTCCGCCGACTGGTGCCAGGCGCTTCACCGCGTGCTGGAGGAACAAACCCTGGCAGCGGATCTCACGACGCGCGGCCAACAACTCGTGCGCGAGCAGTTCAGCACGTCGTCGTGGGCGGAGCGCGTACGCGAACTCTGGTGCGGAAAGGATGAGCGCGCCAAACAGGTCAGCCCTGTATCGTAACGTGCGCGAGCGAATCCTCATCGTCCGCCTCTCGTCGATCGGTGACACGATCCAGGGCACTCCGGTCGCGCGACAGATCAGACGCGCGCATCCCGACTGCCATCTGACCTCGGTGGTCCAGCCATTCGCTTTGCCCTGCATTCAACACAATCCGCACCTCGACGAGATCGTGGTTAATTAGCGATGGGTGAAGACGGCGAGCCCGGTGCTGCCGATCGAGCCTTTCAGGTGCCAGTCCGGGGAATGCCGGAGCGTCCCGGCAGCCTCGTCGTCGGCGATCACCACGGCACCCGGCGGAAGTCTCTGGATATCCGCCACGCCCACCCGGTCCAGGGGGCGGCCGGCGTAGGCGAGCAGGTTGTGGTTCGGGAAGCCGTTCACGGCGACCCCGTTGGGCTGGCGGCCGGCTGAACCAACAAGCGCGTGCAAGGTCCGTCCGTCCGACCGCAGCCGGCGCTGGTCTTTGGTGCGTCCGGCGATGAAGCCGACCATCACCACCTGCCAGCCGGTCGCGACCAGAATGCCGGCCACGACCACGGTCGAGGCCAGTCGGTCGGAGCGCCAGCACGCCGCCGCACTGGCGCCGGCGAGAACCGCGACCGGCCACAGCGCAGGCATGGGGTAGCGCGGGCGGGAATCCGGCCAGAAGCAGATCGCCAGGCCGAGGGGGACCGCATAGAGGAACAGCGCGCGCAGCAGCCAGCGGCGGTCGGCCGGGAGCGCGATAGCCGGGCCCCATGCCCACCGGCCGACGAGCAAAATCCAGGGGCACATCAGCAGCAGGGCGGCCGGCAGCACCGTCCAGTTCACCGCGGCCAGCCACGCCGCCAGACTGAGTGAGGGTGCGCCGCGCAGGAGTTCCGCCTTCCAGGTGTGCTCCACGGTCGGCACGGCGCTGTTCAGCTTCACCCAGACGAGCAGCGGCACTGCCGCCACCAGGATGATCGCGATTGCAACCAGCAGGCGGCGCCAGTCGCGCTCGATGACCTCGGTGGCGACCATGGCGAGCGCCGCGAAGGCGACCGGGATCGGTCCCTTGGCCAGGAAGGCCAGCGCGAAAAGGGCGACCGAGGCCGCCGCCAGCCATGGCGCCCGGCGCCGCGACAGCCTCGCCTCCGCCCAGCACAGGAAGCCGAGGCCGGTGAAGGCGATCGCCGTCATGTCGGTCTCGCCCACGCGTGCCATCTGCGCCGCGTAGATCGAGAAAAGGTAGGCGGAAGCACCGATCAGCGCGGCCAGCGATCGCTGGCAGGCCGCCAGGCGAGATGCCATGGCGCCCGCCCCGAGTGCTCCGGCGATGGTCAACACCACGCCCGGAAGGCGCGCGGCCCATTCGTTGACTTGCCCGATCAGCACGCCGAAACCCGCCATCAGCCAGGGCAGCAGCGGCGGCTTGCTGACATAGGGTTCGCCGAGAACCGTGAGCCGCCACCAGTCGCCGTCATTGAGAAGCTCCAGCGCCTGGAGGACCCGACGGCCCTCCTCACCGCGAAAGGGCGCCCACTCCAGGCCGGGCAGGAAGAGGATGGCCCCGCAGACAATAATGGCCAGCGGCCAATACGGGGCGATGGTCGTCAACACCCGGTCAATGACGGGGTGAACGGGGGAACGATCACGGTCGGTAGGGAGCGGCAAGTTCGAGAGCTTAGGGTTCGGCGTTTGGCCTCGCTCGAACGCGATGCACGGTCAGCGCCGTGGCGTCCGTGCGGCGCGTGAACGAGCAGATGGGCTCGCCCAATTCCCAACCGCGCGATTTGATCATCTGTCGCGTCGATTCGTCCGCCGGCTCGACGACATACACATTGGCCGCATTTTGATCAGGGGGCAGAGGCTGCCAAGGCCCCGATGCCGTGCGGCGATCGCTGGCAAAGGTCATGATCGCGAGCCACTTCTCCGGAGTCACCACCCACGCATCCGGTGCCGTCAGCCTCCGGAGTTCGTGCCCCAGTTCCGTGACGCCTTCATAATGGCCGCGGCGGTAGTGGACCATCAATGGGACGGAGCGCTGCTCGATCACGAAGCCGACCGCGCGTCCCAGATTCATTCCGACATATAAAACCAACAGGAATGACGCTAGGAAACGTCCCATGCGGTCGGGCATCATCACCAGCGCGACCCAGCAGGAGAACCGCCACCAGCCGTAAATCAGGATCGGGAGGATCGGCAGAAAATATCGCACGTCGGGCAGGAACAGCAGCCACTGGATCAGAAAGAAGAGAACCATCAGGCCCCACAGCATTCGTCGGCGGATGAGCATCAGGCCCGCGGTGAACGCCACGATCGTAATCACGCCGTCGAGGATAATGCCTTGGCCGTCGATCTGGTTGCCGAGCATCGCGGTGGGTGCGATATCGCTCAATAGATCCGGCAGATTTTCCATCACGGCGCGGCGCAGCATGTCGGGCAGCGTCGTCACCAAGCGATGAACGATTTCCGACTCTTTCTTTACAAGTCCGGTCGAGTCCGTGGATCGCGGATCCAACTCACGAATCAAGACCGGGATCGCCAGGACCAGCACGGCGGCGGCCAGACGGCGCCACTGACGCTGACGGATGGCTTTGACCAAAAGCGTGACCATCAGCGCGCCCGCCACCACCACAAAGACGAGGCGAAACGCCGCCATCACACCCATCCCCGTCGCAATCAGGATCCAGCCCATGACTTCACGGCGGTCGGCCCGCTCGGTCAATTCGTGCCCGACCAACAACAACATCACGCCGAACAGGAAGGGGATGTCCGTCAACACGTCGAGTGAGTAGCGGTAGAACGTCGAATTGATCGCCAGCAGGACGGTGACGATGACCGCGACCCCGCGGCGGGCGTGCAGGCGCATCCAGAGATAGGTCAGGGCGAGCGTTCCGGCCGCGAAGAGAAACATGAGGGTGACCGCGGGCCACATCACGTCCGCGCCGAACAGCCTGAAGGTAGCCGCAATGAGATAAGGCAGCCCGGGGCTCGCCACCCCTTCCAGGCCCATGGGATGGGTGAAACCCCGTCCCTCGGCCAGGTGCCGGGCGATCGTGGAGTAGATCGCGCTGTCGGGACCGGGGCGCCATTGGCCGTTGAACCCGATGATTAACAAAAGGAAAGCGCCGGCCAGGCACCAGTGCCGGTAATGGTCCGCGAACACCGGCAGGCGCCGCGGCCAGGACGCAAACCAGCTTACCCGCAAGGCCGTCGCGTCATTCACGGGCTGTTCCACCGCTTGCGCGGACTCACGTTGAAATCGCGGAGGCGTGAATGTCGCGTGTGAACTGCATTGCGGGAGGGATTGTCCGCGAAGGTCTCGGTCAAATGCAAGCTGGCGAACGTACCTGGACTCGGAATATCTCTTCGCTAAGAAACGTGGCGCGAAGAGCGTCCAAACCCCTGGCAGTCACCCTCCTTGGTCCTCATCACCATCCGCTGACCGGCGCCGGACCCCACGTTAGATGCTGTTTCATTCGTTCGGCTTTTTTGTCTTTTTCTGGATCGTCTTCGCCGGCTATTGGACCCTGAAAGACCACCGTCGCCGAAACGGGTGGCTCGTGGTCGCAAGCTGCGTGTTTTACGGGACCTGGAACCCGTGGCTGGTTTCGTTGATCCTGTTCACGGCGGCCGTGGACTACGTGGTTGCCCTGCGGTTGATGACCACCCAGTCGCCTGCGATGCGGCGCGCGCTCCTGGCGCTGAGCATTGGCGTCAGCTTGAGCCTGCTGATCTTTTTCAAATACGCCCGCTTCCTCGCGGACAGCGCGGTATTCGGTCTAAACCTGGCGGGAGCGCACCGGGAGTCACCGATGTGGGAGATCATCCTGCCGCTGGGTATTTCGTTCTATACCTTCGAGACGATTAGTTACGTCGTGGACGTTTACCGGGGACGAGTCGAGGCGGCGCGGAACCCCCTCGACTACGCGCTCTACATCATGTTCTTCCCGCACTTGATCGCGGGTCCGATTGTGCGGCCGGGTTTCTTTCTTCCGCAGGCACGACGCCCGAAGCACTTCAACTGGGCCCGATTGCAACTGGGACTGCAGTTTTTTCTGCGCGGGCTTTTCAAAAAAGCAGTCCTGGCTGACCACCTCGCCGCAATTGTCGATCCAGTGTTTGCAGCGCCGTCGGCTTACTCCGCAGGGATGATCTGGCTGGCCGTGCCGTGCTACGCGGCCCAGGCTTACTGTGATTTCTCGGGTTACTCGGACATGGCTGTCGGCACGGCCCATGCCTTCGGCTTCAAGCTCCCGGTTAATTTCAACCTGCCGTATTTTGCGACGAGCGTCAGCGAGTTCTGGCGGCGCTGGCATATCACGCTTTCCAGCTGGCTTCGCGATTACCTTTATATCCCGCTCGGAGGCAGCCGCGTCAGCCGCGCGCGGACTTACTTCAATCTTATCTTCACTCTGGCGATCTGTGGCCTGTGGCATGGCGCGGCGTGGCACTATGTCATCTTCGGACTCTATCATGGTGTCATCCTTTCCCTGGAACGCGCATTCCCGCTGCCGACCGCGTTCGCCGGCTGGTCGTTTCGCCCGCTGCGGATCGCGTGGACCTTTCTCCTGCTTTGCGTGGGACTCGTGATCTTCCGCGCGCCAGCGATCACCGATGCGTGGCTGATTTTGCAAAGGGCCGCCGGCGCAGTCGATGGACAAAGCCTGCCGGCCGGGTTGATCACGATGGGCTTCGTCATTCTCGCGGCCGTGTTTGCCGGACACCTCATCGGCAGCTTGGGTCGTCCGTATCGCTGGCTGGAACGAATCCCGCCGGTGGCGATGGGGATAGGTCTCGCGGGCTGGTTTCTGTTGATCCAGCTTTTGATGCCTGAGGACAGCGTGCCGTTCGTCTATTTTCAGTTCTGATGCGAACGGCACTCCATCAACGCCGGGCCCGCCAATCTCTGCTTGCCGCCGCCGCGACGATCGCTTTGTCGCCGGTGGCCGGAACGCTGTTGATCGATCGCTGCCCGATGAGCGTCCGGTTTCCCGAAGCGAACGCCCTCGTGGAACGCTGGCATTCCAGCGTGCCGCCCCCGCAGATCGTCTTCTTTGGCAGTTCCCGGACAGGCCGCTCGGTGAGCGAGACCGAAATTGAGAGTGTCATGAAGAGCCTGTTTTCAAGCTCGCCACCGGTGTTCAATGCAGCGGCTCCCTGGGGCGATCCGCTCACGATGCGCTACCTGGCGGCACACTTATTCGCCGCCGGGCCGATCCCGCGTTTGGCGATTCTCGAAATCACACCGCAGAGCGTGGCCCGCCGTCACACGTTCCTCGAAATTATCATTACCCGTCAATTTCACCTGGCCGACGTCGTGGCCGCCTGCGGCGAGATTTTTCACGTCAGCAGCAAGTCCATTTCGCGGCTGCTCTCCTCGAGGCTGACGCCTTTCTATCGCCACCGTCATGAGCTGCTCACGTGGCTGAGGGGACCGCTCCGTCACTTTCGCGAACAATCGCTGTCGGCTGGCTCCCTCGGACCGCGGCCGCCGATTCGAAAGCAGCCGCCCCCGCCAGCGACAGACGCAAGTGGGCGCCAGACTCCAGTGCCAATGGCGGCGCGAAACGATTTTTTCCTCGTGCGCATCCGCAAGCAACTCGCCGACTACGAAGTGGCCGGCCTGTCTTCCGCAGCACTGGAGCGACTCGTCGCTGCGTGCCGCGAAAAGGGATTGAGCGTCATCCTGCTCCAGACGCCATTGCATTCCACGATTCGCGATCTGCTGCGGCCCGAGGTCACGGAAAAATACCGCGCCTTTACCGACCGACTGGAGCGCGACTACGGATGCCGTTTCGTTGACATTTCGGAGCGAATTCCCGACCCGATGTTCGACGATTCCGAGCACGCCAGCACCGAAGGGCGCACGCTCTTCAGCCGGATCCTCGCGGAAGAAATCCTCGTGCCCACATGGCGCTCGATCGCTCAGCCGGCGGAGGAGTGAAAGGCATGGATCGCGCACGCCAATCTTCGTCGTTACGTGGCCTCATTTGAGCGATGCGGACAGAAGCCGTCTCGCTATGATCCTGCCCGCATGGATTTCATCGAAGTCGGACTCTACTCGATCTTCGCCCGCGCCTGGCCGGAGCGGACGCTCCGGTTTTGGACCGGCAGGCACTCTGCCGACCGGCTCGGCGAGCGGAGGATCTGGTGGGGGCTCCGCCGACTCTGGGAGTTCCGGCGAACGCTCGACGAACAGCAACACCGGATTCTTCTTTGGCATGCCCCCGACGGCAAACACCTGCTTTCGACCGGCCTCGCTCCGCTGGCCCTCGACGTCGCCCTGCGATACGCACGTCAGCCGATCGTCGGGCTCGACTTCAACGACCGGATCCCGCTGACGCGCAAGGGGCTGCGGCTGCTCGATCGCTCGCTCCTCTATTTCAAGCGCGAACTGCCGGTCGTCCGAAATCGCCTGCTGCCCCCGCGCGCAACGGCGCAGGACCGCGCCTTGCTCGAGCGCAACCTCTGGAAATTGCGGCCGATCTCGCTCGCCATCGGACGGTGGCGCATCGCCGATGCGCCCGATCCTTTGCCGCCGAAACGCAGCGATCTCTTCTTCGCCGGCTCCGTCGCCAACAAGAATCGCATCGACGGTCTGCCGCTCCTGCACAAGCTGCGGGCGATGGGTGTGCAGGTCGATCTCGCGGAGTCACGGCTGGATCGCGCGACCTATCTGCGGCGCTGCGCCGAAGCCCGTCTCGTCTGGTCGCCGGACGGCGTCGGCTGGGACTGTTTCCGGCACTACGAGGCGGGCGCGATGGGCAGCGTTCCGGTCATGCCCCACCCTTGGATCGAGCCCTGCAAGCCGCTCATCGAGGGCGAGACCGGGCTTTACTACGACCCTGCCGGAGAGGATCTAATCCGCGTCGTCACCACCGCACTTCGCGATCCCGAGCGCCTCGTCCGGATGGGCGAAGCCGCACGCCGCCATGTGCTGGCCAGGCATCTCCACGAGCAGGTCGTCGGCTATGCGGAACAGGAAATCGGCGAGGCGCTATGGCGGTCGTCCGCACTTCCATGATAAGTAGCGCGACGCACAGCGACGGGCAGACGAGGGAGTCATCACGTGCGCCGCGGGTCGTCATCACCGGCCTTGGGCTCGTGACGTCGATCGGCATTGGACGCGAGCAGTTCTGGGAGGCGTCACTCGATGGGCGGTCCGGAGCCAGGGCGCTTGATTTCCCCTGGCTTGTGCCCGGTCCCCGGTTTGTCACGCGCCTCGGGGCGCCGGTCACCGGGTTTCACCCTGCAGACTTTGAAATCGCCGGACGCGAGGCGGACCTCCTCGATCCCGGCAGCCAGTTCGCGATCGCGGGGAGCCTGATGGCGCTTCGCGACGCGGGCTTCACGCTTTCGAAAGGTGGAAGCCGCGGCAAGGGTTACCGAGTGGAAGGTGTCGAACCCGAACGGCTCGCCGTGATTCTCGGAACCGGCATCGGAGGACTCCAGACGACCGAGGAAAGCCACCGCCGCTGGGTCGAGCGACCCGACGCGCAGTTGCGCCGCTACTCCCTGCCGATGCTCATCCCGAATGCCCCCGCCGCGCAGGTCGCGATCCGCTTCGAGGCGAAGGGAGAGTGCAAGGCGATCACGACCGCGTGCGCCTCGGGCGCGATGGCCACGGGCGATGCGTTTCGCGCGATCCGGGCGGGGGATTGCGATATCGCGATCACCGGTGGCACCGATGCGATCCTTTCCGATCGGGATGGCTACGGCCTCAAGGGATTCGATCTACTGCGCGCGATGTCCACGCGAAACGAAGATCCCGAGCGCGCGTCGCGGCCGTTCGACAAGACGCGCGACGGCTTTGTGCTGTCCGAAGGGGCTGGGATCCTCGTGCTTGAGCGGGAGGAGTTCGCCCGGGCGCGCGGGGCGCGGATCTATGCCGAGATCCTCGGATACGGGACAAACTGCGACGCGTATCACATCCTGATGCCCGACCCGGAGGCGCGGTCCATCGTGCGGCTCATGACGGATGTCGTGCAGCGAGCGGGGATCGATGCGAAGGACGTCGGCTACATCAACGCGCACGGGACTTCGACTCCCGCAAACGATCGGGTGGAGACCATGGCGATCAAGCGGGCATTCGGAAGCCACGCCTACGACCTGCTCGTTTCGAGCACGAAGTCGATGACCGGCCATTCGATCGGAGCGGCCGGCGGGATCGAGGCGGCCGCCACGGCTCTCGCGCTTCATGCGGGGATCGTGCCGCCGACGATCAACTATGAAACGCCTGATCCTGACTGCGATCTGAACTATGTGCCGAACCGTCCGGTCGCGCGCAAGGTGCGGGTCGCGATCTCGAATTCGTTCGGCTTTGGCGGACACAACGCGGCGCTTCTTCTCGGTCAGTATGCGGGGCCGCAGGGGACCGGCGGTTAGATTCCGAATCCACATTTTTGCGTTTGCACTTCGTCGTTGCGAAAAACGAGGATGCTCAAATGTCGAAAACGCTTGGCTGGCTCGCTTCGGAACTCGGGGGAGAATTGCTTGGAAATCCCGAGATTGAAATTCGCCGCGTCGTTCATCCGTCCTACGCCGAAAGTGAACATGACCTTGCGCTCGTTTACAGTGCGTCAGTTGCCCCGATTGTGAAGGAGCGGGCCGTGCAGACCGCCTTGGTTCCGCTTTCGCCGGATATCCCGGGAATCCCGAACCAGATCAAAGTAAAACGTCCCCGTGTCTCGCTGGCACGCCTGCTGGAAATCTTCGCGCGCCCCCCCTTCGTGGCTTCCGGATTCCATCCCACGGCGTTTGTTGATCAGACCGCGCAGATCGCGCCGGATGTCTTCATCGGACCACTATGCCGGGTTGGGCCGGACACGAGGATCGGCTCTGGAACCCGCCTTGTCTCCGGTGTTCACATCGGTGCAAACGCCGAGATCGGCTCCGACTGCCTGTTTTTCTCCGGCGTATGCATCGGCGACCGCGTCCGGATCGGAAACCGGGTCATCCTCAAGGCGAATGCGGCGATCGGAAATGACGGTTTCAGCTTCCAGACCGTCGAACCCGGAAGCGCCGAGGTAACGAGACAGACGGGGAAAGTTCAACCAACCGATTCCCGGATTCTACGGATCAATTCCGTGGGGACCGTGGTCATCGGGGATGATGTAGAAGTGGGTGCGTGCGCGTGTATCGATCGGGCGACCTTGCATGAAACGCGCATCGGACGGGGCACCAAAATCGACAACCTGGTGCAGATAGCACACAACGTCCAAATCGGGGAAAACTGCGTCGTGGTCTCGCTGGCGGGCGTGGCCGGCAGCGCTACCATCGGGAATCGCGTATTGATCGCTGCCCAGGCTGGCATTCCCGATCATATGACGGTCGGAGATGACTCCGTGATCATGCCTCAAGCCGGCGTGGCGGGGAACTTACCCGCCAAGTCGTATGTCGGTGGAAGCCCTGCGGTGCCGCGAAAGCAGTTCATCAATGACCTGATGCAGGTCAAACGGATCAAAGGTCTCGGGAGAAGAATCAAGGAACTCGAAGCCCGCCTCGAACAGTTGGGGAAGAAGAGCTAAGGGGCATCACCGCTATTCCAAGATCCTTTGCCGCTTGCCTTGGGACGGGGGTGAAATGAGCGGTGTCTTCGAGCGCTTGATCGATCCTATTTGCCCGCAATGTTTTCCGTTGTTTACGAAAGCGTGGAGGTGAAAATCGGGCCATTGAATACATAGTTCGTATTCAGCCGCCGGAAGACCATGATCCATTCTACAGCGATAGTTCACGGTGGCGCTCATCTCGGAACGAACGTCACCGTCGGCCCTCATGCCATCATTGATGGATCCGCCCAGATTGGCGATGGCTGTACGGTGCAAGCCCACGCCGTTATTGGTAAGAACGTGGTTATAGGGAAAAATAATCTCATCGGACACGGAGCGATCATCGGCGCTGATCCGCAAGATGTCGGGTTCAATCCGGAGATCTCCAGCCTGGTCCGCATCGGAGATGGAAATACCATTCGGGAGTATTGTACAATCCACCGCGGAAGCGCCGAAGGCAGCGCAACCATCGTGGCCGATCACTGCTTCCTAATGGCTGGCGCGCACCTTGGTCATAACGTTCGATTGGGCAACCATGTCGTCATTGCGGATAACTCTTTGTTGGGCGGATATGTCAGTGTGGACGACGGCGCCTTCATTGGCAGCGGGTGCGGTTTCCATCAGTACGTCCGAGTCGGGCGGCTCTCTATCTGTCAGCCCGGCGGCGCCTTTTCCAAGGACGTGCCGCCATGCACGGTAGGGGCGGAATTGAATGGCCTTGCTGGAGTTAATCTTGCCGGTCTTCGCCAGGCCGGCCTTTTGGCGGATCACCGCGCTGAAATTGAGCAGGCCTTCTCGTTGCTCTTCTGCAGCGGAAAGAACGTGACCCAGGCCCTGGCGGCTGCTCGCGAGCGACCTTGGGGGTCGGAAGCTCAGGCGTTTTTCGATTTTGTCGCCGGGGCGAAGAACCGCGGGATATGCGATTTCATTGCCATGCGCAAAGACGCTTCTGGATGGCGGTCGTACGGGGAAGATCCCGCAGGATTGTAGTGGGACAGGCTCACGTTTTGATGTCCCGGTTCTCGAAAAACCCGAAGCCGATCACGAGGAACGAAGTGCTGAGGCCGAGGAGGACGAGGAGCGAACTCAGGATGTCCCGCCAGGGAATTTCATAGCGGAAGGCGAGCACCCATGCGGACAGGTGATAGGAGAGAAAACACGGCTTAAAGGCGGCGAGATAGGGGATGTTGTTCAGCACAAAATCCACGTACAGCACGGAAAGCGTCAGCACGGTCGCGGTGGCGGGACGCAAGCGCAGGCATGATAACATCAAGGCCATCGCTGAGACCGCCTGGTAAGCCAGAGCCAGCAGGAGTGTCGCGAGCAGGTAGCGCTGAAGTCCCTCGGTGGAATCGAACGCTCCGAAAACGCCGTCCAACGGTGCGTAAACGAGCATCATCCCAAGGCGTCCGTGTCCGACCCATCCGACCAGCAAACCGCTCAAGCCGATGAAGAGCATGAGCAGAAAAGTATGGAGTGCGCCCACCAGGGCTTTGATCACGAACAGTTCCGCTCTCGAGATGGGGCGTGCGAGAACCATTCGCATCGTCCCGTCTTCGACCTCCCGGGCGATGAGATCGCCGGAAACGAGGGCGAGATAAAGTCCCGATACCAACGCGACGGTAAAGACCATCGTGAAGGCCGCCATCGTCAGCCCGCCGGCATAGTCTTCCAGCCGGAATCCATTGTTCTCCAGAAGGCTCCGGATCCCTTTGAGGGGAAGGGGTTGCTTTAGGAGCCAGAACGTTACCAGATTGATGAAGAAAAAGATGCCGAATCCCAGATAGGTCCGCTTGCGGGAAAAGAGCTTGAAGCACTCGTTGCGAAGCTGGCTGAAAAACATGCGGTCGTTCATGCGTCGCTCCGCGTGGTTTCGAGGTAAAAGTCTTCGAGGGATCTTTCTTCGCAGCCGAGAGAATCGATTCGGAACCCCTGCCCGACCAGCCATGCGGCGATAGCGGGGATGTCGGAGCCTTCCGACAACTGCAGGCTGCCGGCCGGGTTCGCCGCGAGCAGGCCGGCCATGCGCAGACCGCTTTCGGCCTCCTCCTGGCGATCCACTTTCAGCCGCAGCATCCTGGACCCGGAAAGGAACTGGCGCCACTCGCCGGAGAACAAGAGGCGGCCTTCCCGCAGGATCGCCAGGCGATCGCAGAGCTGCTGCAGTTCGCTGAGTTGGTGCGAGGACACGACGATCGTGAGGCCCCATTCGCGGTTCAATTTGAGGATCAGGGTGCGCGTGTCGAAAATTCCCTCGGGGTCGAGGCCTTCCGTAGGCTCGTCGAAGATTAGCAGCTTGGGGTCGGGCAGGAGGGATTGGGCAAGGGCGAGTCGCTGCCGCATTCCGTGGGAATAGACCTCCACGGGATCATCAATCCGTTCCGCGAGGCCCACCAAGCGGACGACTTCATCCAGTCGCGCGTACGGGATGCGACCGGTGTACTCGCAAAGGATGTGCAGGTTCTTGCGGCCACTCAGGTGCCCATAGAATGCCGGCGCCTCGTAGATGGCGCCGACCCGGGCCAGCGCTTCCCGACGGTTTCCGTGGACGTTGTGGCCATCGATCAGAATCGTGCCGGCGTCCGGAAGGATCTGGCCCAGGAGCAACCCGATGACGGTGCTCTTGCCGGCGCCATTATGGCCGAGGAGTCCGTAGATCGAGCCGGTGGGCACCTCGAAACTCACCGCATTCACTGCTACCCGGCGGCCAAATGTTTTGGTCACCGCCTGGAGGGAAACGATGGGACTGGCGCCCGCAGTGTTCGAGGAGGAGGACGGTTTCATCGAGCCATCTGGGAATATTTCTGGAGCCTCTCGATGAAAGGCCGGGTGTCGAACCGGGTGAGCGGATCCGTATCCTTGAGGAAAGCTTCGAGGCCATCTTTTCTGATCGCCTCCTCCGCGGGACGGGTAAGCGAAGCGAGGAGCCGGGCGTTGGAGCCGGGCTTTTGTTCCTCCAACTCGGCCATGGCGACTGCAATGAGGCGCTCATAACGGCTCATGCTCCACCGCTTCGAGCCTTCGATAAATTCCCTCAAGCCGGGAGTCTCTGTGGCCTTGAGGAAGTGCGTTTGATCCTCCGGGGACATTTCCGAAAATGCCGATCGGAGGCGGGAGTCCATCAGGACCAGATGCCGCGAATCGAGATCCAAGCCGGCGAGGCGGGAGGAGATCAAGGCGATCCACGCATGGCGGGTCTCCGCGCCTTCCGCGGCTCCAGGCCTTGCATCCAATAATGCGAGAGTTGCCGCCGCCGATGGCTTGCCGGACGAGAGCATCCGCACGGCTTGAGAAACGCCAAGCCAGACGGCCAGAAGGCACAAGATGCTAGGCATCCATCTTCTCAACTTGGACATCGGCGGTATATAGTGGCTACGCTTCTCTTCATGCAAAAGTTTCCCCAAACAATTCACACGCGACGAACTGTCGCCACACCTTAGCTTGCGGGGATCGAGGCCGGCGGGCGATGCGCTGAAGATTTTCATGGCCGCAGGTGAGGTCTCCGGTGACATGCAGGGAGGCTTTCTGGCGAAGGCCCTTCTCGCCAGGGACGAGACGCTTTGCCTCTACGGCTCAGGCGGCCCGAAGATGAAAGCCTCCGGTGTGGACCTCCGGATTGACGCCACGCATTTCAGCTCGGTCGGTATTTTCGAGGCCGTGCGGTTCATCGTCCCCCTGCGACGCGTCCTGCGACGCCTTCAGTCCATCATTCGCGCGGACCGTCCCGATGCCGCCATCCTGATCGACAACCATGGCTTTAACCTCATGCTCGCGAGGTTTCTGAGGGCGGAGAAGATCCCTGTAATCCACTATTTTCCTCCCCAAGCCTGGGTGGCGAGCGCTCAGTTTGCCGGAGGGATCGTGCGCAACACACAGCTGATCATTTCGGCGTTCGAAAAGGAGGCCGCGATTTATCGCCGGCATGGTGGGCGCGCGGTATGCCTCGGCCACCCCCTCCTGGATATTGCCAAACCCGGCCCGGATCCGTCGTCCGTGCTCGCCCGACTGGGAATCGATGGGTCGCGGCCGCTCATGGCGTTGATGCCTGGAAGCCGGCGGCAGGAGTTGGAGAGGCTGGCCGGTCCCATGTTCGGGGCCGCGGCGATCATCAAACGTCAGATTCCGGGAATGCAGTTCCTGTTGCCTGTGGCGTCACCCCATCTCAAGTCCCGTCTGGAGGAGATCCAACGGCAGTTGGGATGTTCCGAAGAGATCCGCTATTTGGACGACGATGTTTATCCCTGCCTGAGCCGTTGCAACCTTGTGATGACAACCACTGGCACCTCCACCCTGGAGGGCGCACTGCTCGGGGTCCCGATGGTCACGGCCTACCGTCTGCATCCGCTCAGCGCCTGGCTCGGGCGGCGGTTTTCCAGCACAAGATACGTCGCGCTGCCAAACGTGCTGCTCGACGAGTTTGTCGTGCCGGAAATCCTTCAGCGTGAAGTCACCGCGGATCGTCTGGCCCAGGCCGCGCTGGAGATTCTCGGAAGTCCCTCCCGCCAGGCGGCCATGCGCGCGCGCTTCCGCGAATTGCCGGGGATCCTCGGCGATGAGGGAGTTTTGGACCGCGTGGCGGAACTCGTTTTGAACGAAGTCTCCGCGGCCCGCCAACCCTGCCGGAGCTTGACGTGACTGCGCCCGCCGCGCCATTGGCCAAAGGTCCCCCATCCTCGTGGCAAGGCGCGCTCCGACGGGTGGTGGCCTTGCTGGCACCCCATCGTGCGAAGGTTTTTCTCTCCCTCGCGGCGATGACGTTCACCTGCCTGGGACTTCTCGCGCTGCCGTTGCTAGCCAAGGTCATGCTGGGCGCCGCCATTCACCTGCACAAGATCACGCTGACCCCCGGCATCGGACTTGCCGTTGTGGCGGGGTTTCTCTCGCTGGCAGCGGCCGGGTATGCCTCGACGGTGCTGCTTTTCCAGGTCGCCCACGAGGTGACCGCGCGATTGAGATGCGACTACGTGCGGCAGCTCCTGCTCGTGCCGGTCGGTTATCATCGCGACGCCGCCACCGGGCGCCTCATGGAGCGCCTCTCCGGGAGCGTGGCCGAGGTGGACTGGTTCATCAAACGCGGCTTCGGGGGCTTCCTCGGGGTGGTGATTCTGATGGGCGGCGGCACGGTGATGCTCTTTCTGGTGAACTGGAAGCTCGCACTCTTCAGCGCCTGCATCGCCCCGCTGATGGCACTCGGCTTGAGGATCATCAACGGCCAGTCCCGAAATCTCCAGCGGCAGAGAATGAATGCCATGGAAGCCATGGTCGCCAGCCTGCATGGCCTGCTGTCCGGCATCGAGGTGGTCAAGGCATTCAGCGCGGAAGCGCGGGAACAGCGGAGATTCGAGCAGCGTCAGGAGCAGCTTCTCACCGTCCAGCGCAAGGAGGCCCTCGTGACGGCGCTCATGGAGCCGCTGCTGGTCGCCATGGCATCCATGAACTTTCTCGTGGTGCTCCTCTACGGGAGCCACCTCATCGCCACGGGCGATCTGGGAGCGGATGAGCTGATCACGTTTCTCATCTATCTGGCATTCCTGCTCCCCAATGCGCGCAACCTTGCCGTCCAGGTAGCGCAATGGCGGCACCTCAATGTGGCTCTCGACCGTCTGGAAGAAACCGCCGCCATCATCCCTGAGCAGGATGCGCCCGGCGCCACTCCGCTCGACCATCCGGTGCGGGGAGAGGTCGAGTTCTCCCATGTGAGTTATGGCTATCGCGAGCGGGAGCAGGTGCTGTCCGACCTCTCGCTCCGCGTCGCCGCGGGAGAGCGGGTCGGCATCGTCGGGGAAAGTGGCGCCGGCAAAACCACCCTCTTCAATCTTCTCCTCCGGTTTTACACGCCTGACGGAGGGGGCATCCTGGTGGACGGGCGGGACGTGCAATCGACAACCCTGAGTTCCTTGCGCGGAGCGATCGCGGTGGTTCCCCAGGACACGATTCTCTTCGATGACACCATCCTCGAGAATGTGCGCTACGGAAATCCCGCGGCGAGTGACGCCGAAGTGCGGGCCGCCTGCGAAGCCGCCCGGGCCGCGACCTTTATCGAATCCCTTCCCGAAGGTTATCTTACCCAGGTCGGCGAACGCGGTCTGAAGCTCTCCGGAGGCCAGCGCCAGAGGCTCGCGATTGCGAGGGCCTTCCTTAAGAATTCGCCCATTCTGCTCATGGACGAGGCAACGTCTTCGCTGGATGCCGGCACGGAAAGCGAATTGCGCGTGGCCATGGAGGAGTTGATGCAAAACCGGACTACCCTCGTCATCGCCCACCGGCTGTCCACCGTGACCCACCTGCCGCGCATCCTGATGGTGAGCGGTGGACAGATCCTCGATCAGGGATCGCACGATGAATTACTCGCTCGCTGCCCGGCCTACCGCACCTTTGTCTCGACACAACTGATCCGGCAATGAACGCCCTCCGCTTGCCCGGTTATCGAGACGCGGACGACGGAAAATACCCACACGCTCGCTTCGACTAAGTCGAATTTCCGGTGGGTGCTGAGTCGTTTTCCAACCCTGCAGCCGGAAGTATCCGTGCCTATGCGGGATCTCCGACGCGGAGATTTAGTAGAGAGTAATCTCGAAGTTAAACACGTGACCAAAGCCATTCTGGCCCAGGAATTTGTAGTTCACCGCCCCAGCCGCAGGCTCCCAGTATGGGATGTCATTTGCGTCGAAAAGCTTCTTAAAGAGCAGATTCGTAAACTTGATACTGCTATTCTTATCGACCAACTGCTTCCCATGGGCATCGTTTATCGGAACATCGAACTGATCATAAAGCTTACCGCTCGCAAATGTGATCGAGTAGCCGGTCGTCGCGGAATACTTTACCGTCTTCGGGGCAAAGTAGGTTCGCGTTCCATTGGGATTGTAGAAATACAAATCAGCGACGAAATAATGCACACCCCTCGGGCTAACTGTTTCGTAAATATCGAGGTACATACTCCAGTCCTTTACGATAATGCCGCCAAGCTGATTCACATCCAGGTCGAGCGTTTCCACCTGCAGCGGATCTTTGTCGGTGGTTTTATCCCGCTTTCCGGAAAAAGAGGACATGACGGTGACCTGTTGAACGCCACCTTGAGGCGGTGAAGCGGGCCCGAGGGGAATCAAGGCTTTTCCGGTGCCCGTCGTCGGGCTCTCCTCCACTCCATCGTCGTACATTCCACCGGCCGCTGCATTCGCGGTCAGTATGGGGATTCCGTTCACAGTCCTCACGAACAAATAGCGCGTCACTTGGGTTCCCTCTTTCTTATCGGCAAAACCCGGCACCTCGCTAACGGATTTGACCTTGCCGGATGCGTCCATCGTCATAAACGTGGTGGAACCAGCCGGCAGGTAATAGGGATCGTTGTAAGGCCCGTAGAGGAAGGCCATCGGCGTAATGAGGGCCGGTCCGGAGGGCGGGTCGGCGGGCGATTCGAAATAAAACGAGCCAAAGGGGCTTTCCACTGGAGGAGCGGCACTCAAGCCAGTCGCGCAGAAAGTGAAGAGGACGAACGCACCCAGGAGAGCCTGGGAAAGGTGACGCGGAGTTTTCATACTTTTATTTTACTGACTTCAACCCGTGGCGGGCAGCCAGGGCGATTTTTTGGTTTGGTGTCTGGGAAAGGGTCTGCAGAGCCTGGCGAGCCGCAGGGGTGTTCGCCCGTCGCAGGGCAAAGACGGCTCGCGTCCGCACATCGAGAGTCTGGTTGGAAACCGCGATCTCCGTCAATTCCGGAACGATCTCCGCATCGAACTTCGCAGAGAGGCCGCTCGAGGCACCGCGCTTTACGGTATCGGCGAGCGCATCGAATCCAGCCACTCGGGCCGCGTAATCGGTCTCGCCCTGAATCACGGGAAGCAAGCTCTCCGAAGGGTTGTTCACCTGCGCGGGAAGAGCCTCATAGAGCCTGCGGCGCACGTCGGCTTCCGGTTCCGCCTTCGCCATGCGCGCCAAGTCCGGTCCCAGCAATTCGTTCTCCCCCGCCCCGGGGAGCGCGGAAATCGCCCACGCCGACATCTCCCGGACCTGCGGATCGCGATCCGATCCAGCCATTGTCTTCAGGAAAGGCAGAGCGTCGGGGGAAGAGTTGGCGAGCGCGTCAACCGCGGCGACTCTCACTTCAGCGGGCGTGTTCGGGTCACCGAGGATTTGTTTCCACGTGCTTTCGATCTGCGTGAAGGGAAACTGCCCGAGGGCACCGAGGATCTGCTCGTGAATCTCGGGCTCAGGAAACACCCGAAAGGCGTTGATGAGCGTATCGCGGGCGCGGGGGGTGCCAACGATCCCCATCGCGAGTGCCGCCTCCAACCGAAGCGGCTTGGGCAATGACGCGTTATTGATGATCACCTTCAGACTGTCGGTATTCGCATCACCGCCGATCACCGCGAGCACCCGCACCGCAAGCTGCGCCTCGGCGGGGTTGTCCGACGCGAGCAGCGCCCGCGCGGCCTCCGTCCGGAGGGCGTCTGTCCACCGGTTATCCTTCATGATGGCCGCGAGCCGTCGATGGTTCAGTTCACCTCCCAAGGCAGCCAATCCACGGATCGCTTCCAACGCCTCGGCGTCGGTGCCCGTCTCCAAAGCGGTGATCAATGCCTGTTCGCGCGGCAGGATGTCGGCGCCGTCTTCGGGTTGACGCAACGCATTCGGCAGCTTTGCCTTCTCCGGCGATCCGACGCCTCCGAGGATCGCCATCGCGGCCCTCTCCGCGATAGTCAAGCGGCCGGCGGCGGGTCCATCGATGCCCGGATTGGGCATCTCGCCGGGGTGAAGGCCGGGGACGGATAAATCAAACAAACCGAACAGAAACGATTTTCCCGGTGATCCGAGCCCGACCCAGGACGCAGCGACGGCCATCAAAGTCAGCACACCCACAATGACGACGCGTACGGAATGAGACCTCAGACTCCGGAAAAAGTTGAACTTTCGCAGCGGGAAATCCCCCAAGGATTGGGCTGAACGAACCTTTAAAAGATTCCGCATATTCGTTTAATAGAACCGTATCCAGTGCAAGCAAGTCGAATCACGGAGGATTCGCGCCGCTCCGTCGCCATTGTATCAAGCAGCGGGGTGCCGCGCCATCCCGCGGTCCGACGTGCGGCCCGTCGCATTTAAATTGACCATCCGGCCCGCACCGCTAACGGGGTAAAGCGACTCCGCTTGCTTCATCACCACGCCTTCGAAGAAATAGCTGTTGAGAGCGCGCGGTATGAGCCCGTCGCTGATAGCTAAAAAAGGAATCTGCGGAGCGCGGATTCCTTTCTCATTCGACCTGAGACCCCGCCCCGAACCAACCCACCCGGAGGCGGATGAAGTTCAGGAGCGGAGCGTCGGGGCCGGCGGGGGTCTCAAGCCGCGATCCTCCGCGTGCTTCGTTCGGTGGGCGCCGTGGTGGCGGGACGGGCTCGGCCCTTGGCCCAGGTGCGCAGGGCGGTCATGGACTCGCCCATGAGCTTAGCCGGAACGATGCAGTGGAAGTCTGATTTCAGGTGGTGAAGACGGGGCGGTTTTCGACTGCATTGCAGTTGGGCAGCGGGCCGAGGATTTTCTCCCAGAGCCGGCACCACCAGCCACGTTCACTGGGCGGCACGGCCAGTTTGATGGTGGTCTTGCCCTGCGGATGGCTGAGCACGCCGACGGTGACAAAGAGCCAGACGCGCAGGGTGTGGATGGTCACTTTTTTCTGCCAGCCAAGATGGCGTTGGAAGAGCACGCTCAAGTTGTAGGTCAGCACCAGCGGATCGCGCCGCAGATAAGCCACATGCGTGAGCGTGCGCGCCTCACACAACAGCCCGTGGCAAAAAGCCAGCGCTTTGGCCAGCGGCGGCAGATGATTGTTTGAGCACGCAAACCGGATGCGGCAGCGCCGCCGCCAGCCGCTCCACCCAACCCGCAGGCCGCAACCAGCCCCAGAACGTCGCGCTCCCCGCGTGCTGACTTTGCAGAAAGAGCGTCAGCCGCGAGGGCGACACGGGTCTGCTGCAGCCCGGCGATGATCCCGGCTTCGGTTTTTGGACTGGTCGACTCCGACGGCGTCCCTGCGGGAATGGCGCTCATGTCCGCGCCGGTTGACGGCCCTGCCACGGGGAGCGGCGGCCGTTGGTTTTCTTGCCCGTCTTTTCGAGCAACTCCTCGATGAGCTGGGACGCCTGGAGCTTGTCCAATTCCTTGACGACGACGCCAAAGATCTGCTGCGCCATGGCTTCCACCTCCGTCTTTTCGAGTTTGGACACGTTGATGATGCGCAGAAGGAAGCCCCGCTGACCTTCGGTGCAGTTCCAGCCGTCGGAGGCCGGGATCGCAGTGCGGCGGGTTTGGTGGCCATTGCTGCCATTGCCCGCATGACCGTTCCCATTGCTGGGCTGATCATTGGAGCCATTCGTCGGCCCGTTGTTCATCCCGTAGCGGCTGGCGTCGGCCATGAACCCGACTTCCTGGATCTCGCGATCCACCGCATCCTGGAGCAGCGCGTAGAGCTTGGCGCTCTCGGCTTCGACCTGGGAGAGGTCGGTCAGCTCGGTGCGGATGCTGACGCAGTATTGGTGCGAAGAGTAGTTCGGCAGCCCGAGCTTCTTCGCGTAATTGGCTTCGAGTACGATGGCCATGATGTTTGGTTCCTTTCGGTTTTTGGTTTTTCTTTTCGTTTTGATGCGGACACGAAAAAGCCCGGCCTTGGTGGGCCGGGCTCTTCCGAATCGGTGAGGTGATCCTGTTATTCTCTCCGTCCGCCGGGATCGTAGGCGGGCGGCTCCTCGGCGATGACGCTGGTGGTCTCGTGATCCTTGTCGGCCTGGCCTTCGCGCACGAGTCGGCTCGCGAGAGCCGTCATCGGGACCCGTTCAGCCTGGGTCTGATGGTAGAGCCGCGAGATCAGTTCGCGATCGAGCCGGGGAGAGAAATACCGGCCGTGCGCCATGGGTAGTCTCCTTCGGTTGAGGGTGGATTGTCGGGGAGAGGCGGCTGATGGCTACGCCCGTCCCTATGTAATTATTGGCGCGTTTGGCGCCAGAACGACCTCGGCGCGGCTGTCCGGATCACCATCTAACCGCTCGTGAAAGCCCGCCCAGAAATTTTAGTGGCACCATAATGCCACCATCTCGTCGGTGGGTGATTCGCTTGTGTCGTAAGTCCCTCGTGCTGAGGGAGCCGGCAACCGGGTTCGAACCGGTGACCTGCTGATTACAAATCAGCTGCTCTACCAACTGAGCTATGCCGGCATTTGTGCGCGGATCTGATGGATGCGCGGTGGTGATTCCACGCTTGGCAATGATCCGGTCCCACATCGGCTGCGTCTTTCGCACGATTCGCGGGAGACGGCAAGCGGGTTCAATGCGGGAACGCTATTTCAAATACCGGACGAACAACCCGTAGGCTTTCTCCCGCATTTCGTCGGGAAAGTCGTGCTCGGAGTCGGGGTGTTCCACGATCAAGTTTTGCGGGGCGCCGTGGAGTGCGAAGACTTCCCCCGCGGCGGCGGCGATGCGATCGACGCTTTCCCACTTGAAGTTGGAGTCGCGGATCGGCGCGCTGATGAACACGACGCGCGGCGCGAGGGCGCCGATCAATTCGTGAAAGTCGAACGGGATGTCCTGCAAACGTCCGGCGTAGTCGGCCAGCCGGAGCATGTAGCGCGTCTGACACCATCCCTTCTCTCGCTCCCAGACTTTCGGATTGCCTCCCATGTAGTCGCGATACGAGTCGAGGCCGCAACTGGACACGATGACCTTGATGCGTTCATCGAAGACCGCGGTGTAAACCGAGTTGTGACCGCCGAGCGAATGTCCGATCACGCCGACGCTGCCGCGCTTCACGTTGGGCAGGGTTTCGAGCAGGTCGAGCCCGCGAAGGTTGTCCCAAATTGCTTTCATCGTGCCGCTCGCATAGCCGAGGGCGGCGAGGTCGGGTTGGTAGCCGGCGAGCAAGGGATAGGAGGGTGCGAGGGTGACAAATCCACGCAGGGCCAGTTCGTGCGCGTAGTTGCGGTTCGCTTTTCCGCCGAGGCCGACGACGACCTTGTGCCCGAGATCGGCGCTCGTCGGGTGAAGGCACAGGATCGCGGAAGCCTGCCTCGTTCCGGCGAGCACGTCCTTGGGGATGAGCAGGTAGGCGGGCACGCGGCCGCCGGGCTCGGATTGATACGTCAGCAGCCGCCGCACGTACGAGCCGCAGTCCACTTCCTCGTCGATCTTCACGTCGAGCGGGCAGCGTTTTTCCGGTCCCGGCAGTGGCCCCATGATTTCCTGCATCGCGGCCAGGATGGAGGCGAGGCGCTGCTGCCAGTCCGCGACGGTTTTCACGGGAGCGATTTCCCCGCGGGCATCGAAGAATTGCAGGAGCTTGTCGCGCTCGAGTTTGCGGGTCGCCGTTTCTGCCGCGACGGCGGACCCGCAGACGGCAAGGAGCGCGGGAACCAACGCGAGGCGCATAGCTACGCGAGCGTCCAGCCCTTGCGGTATTCGCGGCGGAGGAAACGCTCGGCGTCGGGCGCGTTCGGGATGCGCAGGTTCTTCGCGTCCCATTCGATCTTCCTGCCCGCGCGGTAGGCGACGTTGCCGAGATGATTCGCCTCAGTGAGCGGGCCGCTGTAGCCGAAGTGGCAGGTCGTGGGCGCGCCGGTCTTGCAGGCGTGCAGCCATTCTTTGTGATGCCCGATCGAGTCGGGGATCGTGGGCGCAGGCGGCGTGAAGCCTTTGAACTGCTCCTCGGGCAGAAGGACGTGTTTGCCGTAGTCGGACAGGAGCATTCCTTTCGCGCCGACGAAAAGCACTCCGCTGCCCCATTGCGGGATCACTTTCTCCTCCCACTGCGGCGGCTTCATCTGGCCCTGATACCAGGTGAGTTTCACCGGCGGCATCGCCCCGCGCGCGCCGTAAGTGTAGGTGGCGCTCATTGTCGCGGGCGCGATTTCCGGATGGGGCGGCGGACCGCTCGCTTCGATGGTGCGCGGCGCGTCGAGATTGAGCGCCCAGAAGGGCAGGTCGTTCCAGTGCGAGCCGAGGTCGCTCATCGTGCCGTTGCCGAAGTCCCACCAGCGGTACCATTTGTTGCCGGGGAAATAGACGTGATTGAATGGACGCCAGGGCGCGGGTCCGATCCACAGGTCCCAGTCGAGTTCCGGCGGCACCGGGTCGGCTTCCGCCGGCCGTTCCTGGGTGTTCGCGACATCCTTGTATTTCACGGCATCCTCGGGTGATTGCCGGCCCCAGGTCCGGTTCACCCACACGTGAGTTTCATGCACCGGGCCGATCGCGCCGGACTGGATGAGTTCGACCACGCGGCGGTAGTTCGCGCTCGCGTGGATCTGCGTGCCCATCTGCGTCGCGACACCCGCCGCCTTCGCGGCCTCCGTCACGATGCGTGCCTCATGCACGTCGCGAGTGAGCGGCTTTTCGCAATAGACGTGTTTCTTCCGACGCAGCGCGGGCAGCGTCGCGAAGGCGTGCGTGTGCTCGGTGGTGGCCACGCACACGCCGTCGAACTCGGAGTCTTTCAGCTCGTCGTACATCTTGCGGAAGTCGCGGAATTGTTTCGCCCCGGGAGCCTTCAACGCGGCGGCGGCGAGGTTTTTCGCGTTCACGTCGCAGAGCGCGACGATGTTCTCGCCGAGCATCTCGGCCATGTCGCTGGCGCCGCGTCCGCCACAGCCGATGATCGCGAGATTGAGGCGGCTGCCCGGCGACTGGCTGCGCAGGATCGCGGGGAAGCCGAGCACGGCTGCACCTGCGGCAGTGGTGCGGGCGAGGAAACGTCGGCGGGAGATTTGCGCGGCGATGGAGGGGGGATTCATGGGCGTATTGGGGAGGCGCGTGGAGCGGATTGCAACCGCGCATTGAATCGACCCGCACGCACGAATCGGCATTAGAGTTTTTGCCGAGGGTCTTTTCCTCCGCGAGGAAGATTGCGTCCCGCGCGGGAACGCCCGAACTTGGCCGCCGCACAGCATGACTTCGACTACTCAGACTCAGCCCGACTGGACCGCCCTCCGCGGGGATTTCCCGATCCTCGATCAGCGCGTCCACGGGCATCCGCTGATTTACTTCGACAATGGCGCCACGACGCAGAAGCCGCGGGCGGTTATCGAGGCGCTCCGTCACTTCTACGAACGGGACAATGCCAACGTGCACCGCGGCCTCCACGAACTCAGCTCGCGCGCCACCGCCGCGTACGAAGATGCGCGAGCCAGAGTCGCCCGATACCTCGGTGCGGCGAGCCCGGACGAAGTCGTCTTCACGCGCGGAACGACGGAGGCGATCAATCTCGTCGCGCAGTCGTGGGGCGGAAAGTGCGTGCGCGAGGGCGACGTGATCCTGCTCACGGAAATGGAGCACCACAGCAATCTGGTGCCGTGGCAACTCCTCGTGCAGCGCACCGGCGCTCGGCTGCGTTTCGTTCCCGTGCTCGAAGATGGCACGCTCGCGCTCGAGCAACTCGACGCGCTGCTCACCCCCGAAGTGAAGCTCTTCGCCTTCACCCACATCTCGAAGTCGCTCGGCACGATCAATCCCGTCGAGGACCTCTGCCGCGCGGCGCGACGGGTGGGCGCGGTGACCCTCGTGGATGCCGCGCAGAGCGCCGGCCACCGCCCGATCGACGTGGCAAAACTCGGCTGTGATTTCCTCGCTTTC
>JANOAZ010000062.1:0-10807 GCA_031411395.1 Chthoniobacteraceae bacterium | reverse complement strand
CCGGCGCGTTTGTGCTCCGCGCCGCCGCTGCCCGCGGATGCGAGAGATTCCTCCACTGCGCTACGCTCGGGTCGGAATGACGGCGTGTATTTTGGATGCTCCGCACCGGCACGGCCCAACGCCCTTGCCGCCAAAGTACCCCTGCCTGCCGCCTAGAACTGCAGCGTCAGCCCCAGCGATGCCGTCACACTCTGGTAACTGGCGTTGTCGAAGCTCGAGTCGTTGTCCACGAAACTCGTCGTGAAGCTGCCGAAGAGGTTCTTCGTGAACGAACAAACGAAGTTCACGCCGACCATATTCCGCGAATCATTCCGGTCGATGTCGGTGTAATCGTTGAACTGCCAGGCGTAGAAAAGTTGGCCGGTGAGATTCTGCCGGAGCTGATGCGCAAAGCCGACGACGACCCGATGCGAGTTGCGATTGTCGATCGTCGGGTCGGAGAAGTAATGACCGAAGTTGTAACCGACGAACGCGACGGACCGGCCGGCGTTGAACGAGATGCCCCAGTCGGTCCCCGTCGCGAGGCCGATGGCCTGCGTGATCCGGTCGCCGGTATCGAAGCTATCGTAGCGGTAAGGTTCGGCGGTGACGTAAACGCGGGGCAAGCCTGTCTTGGGGCGGTAGTCGAGGGTCGCGTTCGCGCTGTAGCCGAGAAAGCCGCGATCGCTGTTGTCGGCGTAGATGCCGGACTCGACCTTCGTTGCGATGTCGAACGTGAAGTATTTTCCGAGCGCGACGTTGTAGCCACCCTCCACGGTCGGCAGACCGATGAAATCGCCGCTGCTGTGGTCACCGGAAAGCTTGGCGTTCGACGTGTATTCACCGCGGGCTCCCACGTTGAATCGGAACTTGCCCTTCAATCCTTGGGGCGGCGGCATCGTTTTGCCATCCGACTCGGCTCCCCCGCCGCCACTCGAGGAGATCTCCCCGATGTCTTCCACCTCGTCCGCGCTCTGGGCCTTCGCCGAGCTGTGATAGTTGTAATTCTTCGCGTCCTGCGCCACGACGCAGAGGGTCAGCGCACCGAGGGCGAGGAAAGTGATCGAGTAATGCCGGGCTTTCATCTCAGTAGCTGGGGCGACTGCGTGCAGGAGGCCGCTGATCGGGCGGGTTCTGTTTCGGCGGCGGCACGGAGGTGAATGGGTTCGTCTTGTCCACCGGCGGCGGGTCGTCGGTCGTCTTCGGGAAGAAATTGCCGAGAGCGCCGGGATGATTGGCCGTGCGATCGAGCGTTTCCTGAGTGACGAGGGCGTTGAAGTCAGGCTTGAGGCCACCGGTCAGCAGAGCCTCGCGGAAGGGCGGAAGCGGCCCATTGAAAGTCATCAGCGCGCCCGTCAGCTCACTTCCCGGCTTGTAGAAATCGATGGTGATCGAGCCATCGGGATTCCGCCGCGCAAACTGTCCCGCACTCACGACCTGCCCGGATGGGATCAATTTGATCGAGCCTTCGATGATCGCGATCGTGTCGCCCGAGACTTTGCCGCACGTCCCCGTGATCGCCGCGGTGAGGCTGGGCGTCTTGATCGTCGCGCCGCCCTGTCCTTTCGGAACGTAGAAGATGAAAGTGCCCTTGGTCAGGTTCAGCGTGCGTGAATCGGCCTCGAAGGAGAACACGGTATTCTGTCCGATGCGGACGATCGTCCCGTCCGGATACTGGAGCTCGGCGCGCGAGTCGGATTCGCTGAGGAGAAAATTGCGGGCGCGAACGACATCCTGGGGCGCGGCCGGCCGGGTCACACTTTGCCCGCCCTTCTGTTCGCCGTAGTTCACTTTGTTTTGCACCCGCGTCACCGTGGCCTCGGAATACGGGACCGCCGCGTGCGCAATCAACACGCCGGTCGAGATCAATGCCATCGCCGCCACCGTCCAGATGGATGTGGAAGAATTCAGAGTGCCGGAGCGATTCACGGGCGGAGTGATGGCGATTTGAGCAACCAGCGTCAAGCCCCGAGTCGGCGGATAATTCGGTCATTGTGCGTGTCGGAATGCGCTGTCAATGAAGTGCCCGATGATCGTCACACCGCACCGCCGCGCCCTCACGGTTCTGTGCCTGGCGTGCGCCACGATCATCACCCTGCTCTATCTTACCGTCGCGCCCTACCGCAGCCTGGAGACCGCGGCGGGCGACTGGCTGAGCACCAATCCCGCCGCGCGATTGTCTCCCCGGAACCCGCAGCTCGTCTATCTCGGCATCGGGCCGGCTGCGTTGTCGCTCGATACGCTCTGGCCGGAAGACCTGGAGAAATCGCCCACCCTTCGCCTCATGAAAGCGGGCTGGCCCTGGAACCGCGCGGTCCACGCCGCCGCGATCGATCGCCTGGCCGGGGCGGGAGCCAGGGCGATCGTCTTCGACATGGTGGTCCCGCATCCCCGCGCCGGGGATGCGGCTTTTCGCGCGGCCCTCGATCGGTATGCCGACCGCGTGGTCATCGGGAGCAATCTGGAGAAACGGCTGGAAGACGGGGGCGATGGATCAGGCCCGGCAAATCTAAAACGGACCCATGTCCTTCCCTCCGCTTCGCTGATCACGCCCGCATCCATTCCCGACTCGCGTGTCGGCTTCGTCAATGTGCTGCCCGATGCGGATGGGAAAATCCGACGGGCGCGCTTTCGCACTACGCTCCCCGAATTCTTCGGCATCGACGCCGGTCCGAGTGACCCGGAACTCTTTTCACTGCCGGCTCGCGCGCTGCAAAAAGCAGGCTTCGGCGATCTCGTCCCCAAGACGCGGCAGCCGCTCGTCCTGCGTTACTCCGAGGATTTTCTCCCGCTCTCGATTCACGAGATCTTTGTCGAAGCTCAATGGACGAAGCCGCCTTATCGGAACGGCGCTCTCTTCAAGGACAAGATCGTCCTGATCGGCGCCGCGGGGAATGCCACCGAAGACCGCCTCCAGACGCCGTTTGGCACCGCGCTCGGACCCACCATCCATCTCAGCGCGATCAACGCCGCGCTCAACCGCGACTTTCTCCACGAAACACCACTCGCGATCGACCTGACGCTGATCGCCATCGCCGGCGGACTGGCTTGGATTCTCGGCGCGACCATCCGCCGTCCGCTGATCCGGCTCGCGGTCCTCTTCGCCGCCGTGGCCGGCTTCTACGCCATCGTCCAGCTTCTCTTTAATACCATCGGGCTGCTCCCGATCGTGTTCAGTCCCATGCTCACGCTCGCCAGCAGTGGCATGGCGTGGTCCGCATGGGAGCAGGTCCTCGATCTCCGCGACAAGGTCCGGCTTCGCCGAACGTTCGAGCGTTACGTCTCGCGGGATGTGGTGAGGGAACTCGTGGACAACCCCGCCGGGTGGCTGCACACCATCGGCGGCGCCCGCAAAAACGTCACCGTGCTCTTCTCCGACATCCGCGGATTCACCACGCTCACGGAAGCGGCCGAAGACCCGCAGGCCCTCGTCACGCAGCTCAACGAATACTTCGACGAAATGGTGCAGATCGTCTTCGCGAACAACGGCACGCTCGACAAGTTCATCGGCGACGCGGTGATGGCGCACTGGGGCAGCATCACCACGGAAGGGGAGGCGATCGATGCCCAGCGCGCGGTGTCCACGGCGGTGGAAATGCGCGAGACCCTCGCACGCCTCAACAAGGGCTGGGAAAAGCGCGGCATGTTGCAACTCAGCTTCGGCATCGGCGTCAACTACGGCGAGGCGATCGTCGGCAACCTCGGCTGCGAGGCGAAGATGGAATTCTCCATGATCGGCGACGCGGTCAATCTCGGCTCACGCCTCGAAGGAGTGACCAAGAGCTACGACATCGATGTCTGCCTCGGAGAACATGTGGCGCCGCTCGTCCGCGAAGAATTCACGCTGCGCTCGCTCGATCTCATCATCGTGAAAGGCAAAACGAAACCCGTCGAAATCTTCACCGTGCTCGGCCGCCGGCTGCCCTCGACCGACGAACCGGACTGGCTGACCGTGCACGAGGAAGCGATGCGCCGATACCGGCTCGGCGAGTTCACGACGGCCGCCGCGCTCTGGCGCGAAGTGCTCGCTCAGGTGCCCGGCGATCCTGTGAGCACCGTCTTCCTCGCCCGTTGCCTCAGCTTGCAAAAGGAACCGCCCGAGGGTGCCTGGACCGGTGTCTTCGAAATGAAAACCAAATAGCCCACTGACCATGCCTGAACTCCAACCCGGCACGAAAGCTCCCGCATTCCGCACCACCGCCGTCGGCGGCGACTACTGCGACGGCCAGACCGTGTCGCTCTCCGATTTCAAGGGCCAGACCGTGGTCCTGTATTTCTATCCGAAGGACGACACCCCGGGCTGCACCACGCAGGCCTGCGCCCTGCGCGATTCGTGGGCCCGCTTCGCGGGGAAAGCAGCCATCTTCGGCGTCAGCACCGACCCTGCGCCGAGCCACGCGAAGTTCATCAAGAAACACGCCCTTCCCTTCCCGTTGCTCGTCGATGACGGCCGCGAAATCGTGGATGCCTACGGCGTGTGGGTGGAGAAAAGCATGTATGGAAAGACCTACATGGGGACCGAGCGCACCACCTTCGTCATCGGCCCGAATGGGAAGATCAAAGCAATCCTGCGGAAGGTGAAACCGGCGGAGCACGTCGAGCAGTTGCTGGCGGCGTTGGAGGATGAATTGCGGGGACCGAAGGGGAGATTTACCGCGGATTTCGCGGATTAACGCGGATTAAGGAATCCGCGTAATCCGCGGAAATCCGCGGTTTCTTTTCCAGCAATGTTCGAGTGCCGGTACCGATTCTCATCATCGTCGTCGCTTCATTTTCCTCCCGAAAGGTCGGCGGCAGACGATTCGGGAATAAAGGTTAAGATAGAAGTCCCCGCCGCCTTGCCCATGAAACCCACCGCCTTTCTCTCCCTCTACGAAAAACTCGAAGGTCTCGTCCACCGCCTGCCCGCCTCTCTCCAGCAGCCGATCCTCCGCGAGATCACCCCGATCAAGACGCTCTTCCTCCTCCAGCGCCCGCCGCGACTCGTGCTGCTCGGCAGCAGCGGCGCGGGCAAGGTGGAACTCGTCAACGCGCTCTTCGGTGGCGAGGCCCTGCGGCCCGGGGAGGAAAATCTGAGCGACGGCACCTGGCAGGAAATCGGCCGCACCGGGCGCGGGACGCTGAAGGTGCTCGACGCCCGGCGGCCCGCTTCGCTGAACATGCTGCGCGCGGCTCTCGCGGCAGAGGCTCCGGACCTTTTCATCTTCGCCAGCCCGGACGCAGCGAACGACGACGATCGTAGCCACGCGCAGGAGATCCTCGCCTTCGCCGAAAGTCAGCACGGCGCGAAACCCCGGCTGCTCGGCGTGCTCACGCCCGGCGGAGCCATCGATGGCGAGCGTGCGCGACAGGACCTGCACACCGCGCTGCACGCGCAGCAGCCGCTTAGCGATCGCATGGTCGGCACACTGGCGATGACGACCGCCGGCGAGATCGAACGGCTCGCCGAACTGATTGCGATCGAGTTGCCGGGCGAAGCGCAGCTCGAGATGGCGCGGCTCTCCGGCAATCGCGAACTGCAAAAACAGATCGCGCAAGTCGTGATCAAATCCGTCACCGCGATCTGCGCGGCGATCGGCACGCAACCCATTCCCCTCGCGGACTTCCCCATCCTCACTTCCCTGCAAGCCACGATGGTCGCCGGCATCATGCATATCAGCGGACGCGAATGGAGTCCGAAGCTGGCCGCGGAATTCATCGCGGCGCTCGGCGCGAATATCGGAGTCGGGCTCGTGCTGCGCGAAGGCGCGCGGGCCGCGGCGAAATTCGTCCCCATCTGGGGCAACGCGATCTCGGGTGCGGTCGCGGGAGCGGGCACCTACGCGATGGGTCGTTCCGCCGCGGCGTATTTCATCGAGGGCGTCTCCATCGCCGACGCGCGCCACATCTTCCGCCGGAAGAAAGAGAAACCGCTGCTGAAAGGATAACGCGCTTCCCGCAACTCATTTTCCGATCGCAGCCCCGCGCTGGAGGGACGCGCTCCGTCGCGTCCGTGGACCCCTGCGGGACGCATCCCTTTAGTGCGGCGCCAGCCACGGACGCGACGGCGCGCACCCCTCCACCCCGGACCGCGACGCCGATTTTCCTCCGCGCCTCCGCGCCTCTGCGGTTATTGAAGACCTGTGAAGCTCTCCACCATCCAATCCAGCCTCGCCGAGATCGGCATGCAGCCGAGCAAGAGCATGGGTCAGAATTTTCTCCACGATCAGAACCTCGCGGACTGGATCGTCGCGCAGTTGGATTTGAAGCCCGGCGAGGCATGGATGGAACTCGGGCCGGGCCTTGGCTCCCTGACCGAGTTCGCGCTCCAGCGCTCCACCAATGGACTGGTGATCGAGAAGGACGGGCGGCTCGCCGCCTTCCTGCGCGAGCGGTTTCCCGATCTCGAAATCATCCACGGCGACGCCAGCGATTTCGACGTGCGCGATCTATTCTCGCGCGGCCCGGTGAAGGTGCTGGGCAATCTCCCTTACTACGTCTCCAGCCAGATCCTCTTCGGCTTCACCGCCGAACCGAGCCCGGTGAGCGCGCTCATCTTCACGCTCCAGCGCGAACTCGCCGAGCGACTCTCCGCCGGCCCGCGCACCAAGGAATACGGCGCGCTGACCCTCCTCGTGGGCCGTCGCTGGCGGGTGAAATATCTACGCACCCTGCCCGGCAGCGTCTTCGTGCCCGCGCCGAAGGTGGAATCCGGAATCGTCATGCTCACCCCGCGCGACGCCGCCGAGTTCCCCGCGTGCGATGGCGTGCGCTTTACCACGCTCGTGAAGCAGGGCTTTTCCCAGCGCCGCAAACAACTCCGCAAGATGCTCGCCAGCTACGCCCTCGACTGGCCGGCGCTCTGCGCGCATCTCGGCGTGGAGGAAACGACGCGCGCCGAGGAACTCTCGCTCGCGCAATGGATCTCGCTGACGAACTTCGTGACCGGCGCCGTGCCGGCGAAACAGGCCGACGCGCAGGATGTGCATGGCGAGATCTTCGACGTGGTGGATGAAAACGATCGCGTCACCGGCCAGGCCTCGCGCCACGAGGTGCATCGGAAAAAATCACTCCATCGCGCGGTCCACATCTTCGTCTTCAACGAAGCGGGCGAACTCTTTCTCCAGCGCCGCTCAAAGTGGAAGGACATGCATCCGCTTCGCTGGGACTCGAGCGCCGCCGGCCACGTCAACACCGGCCAGACCTACGACGAAACGGCGCCGCGCGAGATCGAGGAGGAACTCGGCGTGTATGCCGAAGTCGAACCGCTCGCGACCATCGCTCCGAGCGAAGCAACGGGCTGGGAACACGTGCGACTTTATCGCGCCAATCACGACGGCCCCTTCCGCCTGAACCTCGCGGAACTCGACAGCGGCGGCTTCTTCACCCTCGACCAGATCGACCGCTGGACCGCGGCGCGCCCGCAGGACTTTGCGACCGGTTTCCTGGAATGCTGGAAAAGTTTCCATGCCCCGCGCCACGCCACACCGTTCCCCTGAGAGGGCGTCTAAAAAGTCGTTCTTACTCTTTGTCTTGCTCCTGCTCTTGCTCCCTTGCCGTTCCTCACAACAAGAGGCTCGGAATTCGTCGTTTTAGACACCCTCTAATGCGGAGAGAGCGCGCGATCCCATGGAACGCGCGCTCTCCCTTGCGAGATGGGAAACGATGACGTTTTCGGTGGCTAGTCCTTCTCTTTTTTGGAACCTGCCGTCGTGGTGGTCGTGGTGGTGGTGCGCTTTTCCTCGATCACGGGCGCGGGCGCGGGTTTCTCCACGATCACGGGGCGATCGACGTAAACCTTTTTCTCGACCGCAACGGGAACTTTCTTTTCCACAATTACCGGCCGATCGACATAGACCTTTTTTTCCACGGCCACCGGCTTCTCCACCACGACCGGCGGAGGGGTGATCGTCGTAGTTTTTTCAATCACCGTGGGAGCCGCGCTCGTCGTTGTCGTCTGGCGACGGATCACGACGCGATTGGCAATCAAACGCTCGCCATCGCGAAAGTATTCGACAGTCACGGGCAGCCCTGAGGTCACGAGTTCCCGCGACACAGGAGCGCCGGTCTCGTCCACGAAAGTAGTGGTCGCAGAGCTCGAATACTGGATCGGCGTCGAGCTGTTCGAGGGGCGAATGACGAGCGCATCGGGTCTCAGTTCGCTCACCAGCCCTGCTGTGGTGGTCGAAGATGTGGTGATCGTAGTGGACTGCGCATGCACGAGCGGACTGGCGGCCAGCAGGGCAGACATGGCGATCGGAAGGGTGAATTTTGGTGTAAACATGGATGGGGTTTTGTTGATTTTTTGGGTCGGCAAGCGCCAACAGGCGCATCCTTCCATAGATCATTCGCAGGTCACTCCATTGCTGGCCCCATCCGCGTGATGCTGAGATTCCCAGCGGCAGGCGGGAGCTTTGCACGGCCCTCGATGCTTCGCCTCGGGAGAAAGGGCGCCCGGCTTCGCCGTTACTTTAGATCTCCACCACCTGGCTCACTTCGTAAACGCGGTCGGGCGGGAGTTGGAAGAAGTCGGCGGCGTTCTCGGAGTGTTTGCTCAGGAAGACGAAGAGATGTTCCCGCCACTCCGCCATGCCCTCTTTGGCCGTCACGACGATGCGCTCCTTACCGACGAAGAAGGTCGTCCGCTCGCGCTGGATCGGCAGACCCGCTACCCCGGCGGCGCGGATCACTTCATCGATGTGCGGTGTCTCCATGAAGCCGAAGCTGGCGACGACGCGAAAGAAACCCTGCGTGCGGTCGGCGATCTGCACACGCTCCTCCGGCGGGACGTGCGGGCGGCTGTGATCGGTGACGATGGTGAGCAGGACGTTCCGCTCGTGCAGGATCTGGTTGTGTTTGATGTTCTTCACCAGCGCGTTCGGAGTGCCTTCGGGATTTCCGGCGAGGAAGACGGCGGTGCCGTGAATGCGGTGGAGCTGATGCTGCGCGTCGAGGGTGCCGGCCATGCTGATGGAGGCGATGAAATCGTCGAGCGGCATGCCGGGCGGGAGGCGCTTGCGGAGCAGGGTGCGGCCATCTTTCCAGGTGAACATGACGGTGAAAACGATCGCGCCGAAGACGAGCGGGAACCAGCCACCGTGCGGGATTTTCAACGAATTGGCGGCGAAAAAAACGCCCTCCAGCGAGCCGAAGAGCAGGCACAGTGCGCCGGCGCGGAGCGGGCTCCAGTTCCACCGCCGCTGGGCGACGAAGTAAAAAAGGGCTGTGGTGGAGAGCATGGTGAGGGTCACGGCGATGCCGTAAGCATTGGCCAGCGCAGAGCTGCTGCCAAAGCCGATGACGAGCGCCCCGCAGCCGACGGCGAGCAGGGCGTTGATCTTCGGGATGAAGATTTGTCCATGCTCGTCCCGCGAGGTGTGGCGAATCTCCATGCGCGGGATGTAGCCCATCTGAATCCCCTGCATGGTGAGCGAGAAGACGCCCGAGATCAGAGCCTGCGAGGCGATGACAGTGGCCATCATCGCGAGGAAAACGAGCGGGTAGAGCATCCAGTCCGGCCCCATGTGAAAGAAGGGATTTTCACGTGCCGCGGGGTCGGAGAGCACCAGCGCGCCCTGGCCGAGGTAGTTGAGCATCAGCGCGGGGCAGACGAGGAAGGTCCACGCGCGGGCGATCGCCGGCCGACCAAAGTGCCCCAGGTCGGCGTAAAGCGATTCACCGCCAGTGACGACGAGAAAGACACTGCCCATGATGATGAGGCCCGCTTTGCCATGGTGGCCGAGAAAGTCGATGCCATGGAGAGGATTCAGCGAGTTCAGCACGGTGGGATTGTGCGCGATCTGGTAGATCCCGAGCCCAGCCAGCACGGTGAACCAGACGAGCATGACCCGGCCGAACCATTTCCCGAGCGCAGCCGTCCCATGCGACTGAACCGCGAAGAGACCCACGAGGATGCCGAGGGTGAGCGGGATGATGAAGGGCTTGATCCGGTCGGTGGCGATGAGCAGTCCTTCCACGGAGGAAATCACCGAGATGGCCGGCGTGATCACCCCGTCTCCGTAGAGCAGCGCAGCGCCCGCGATACCCACGGCGATCATTCCGAACGCGGCGATGCCGGAAGTTTTTGCATCCTTGGGGAAGGCGAGTGAGAGCAGCGCGAGGATGCCGCCTTCGCCCTGGTTATCGGCCCGCGTGACGACGGAGATGTACTTTCCTGAGACGAGGATGATCAGGCTCCACATGATGAGCGAAAGCACGCCGACGATCTCCCGATCCGTGCTGATGCCGTGGTGCAGGCACTCTTTGAAGGCGTAGAGGACGCTCGTGCCGATGTCTCCGTAGGCGACGCCGAGGGCGCCGATCGTCAGGCCGAGGGTGGGTTTGCTGCTGCGTGGATCTTGCATGGACGCCGGAGGTTGGGGGATTCGCGAATCCGCCGCAACTCAATCGCACGCCGCTCCTGGCGAACGCGCGGCCGCCATGGAGGTTCCGCATTGAGGCAAGGCGCGTCCTAGCTAATGATCTCTTTCACGACTTCGCCATACACATCGGTGAGCCGGAAATCGCGGCCGAGGTGACGCGCGGTGAGCTTGAGATGGTCGATGCCAAGCTGGTGCAGGATGGTCGCGTGCAGGTCGTGGATGTGGATTTTGCCGTTGATGACGCGGCAGCCCATGTCGTCGGTGTCGCCGTAGGTGAGGCCGGGTTTGACGCCGCCACCCGCCATCCAGGCGCAGAAGCTCTCGGGTTGATGCTCGCGGCCGTGTTTGTCGATGGGCGATTTGCCGCTGAGGTCCTGGCTCCACGGAGTGCGGCCAAACTCGCCGCTCCACAGCACGAGCGTGTCTTCCAGCAGGCCGCGTGATTTGAGATCTTTGAGCAGCGCGGC
>JANOAZ010000061.1:0-9190 GCA_031411395.1 Chthoniobacteraceae bacterium | reverse complement strand
CGGCGAGATCCAGCCGACCTGGGGCGAGGTGGAAATCGGCGCGCGCACGGTGATCAACTACGTGGATCAAAACCGCCTCGCGCTCGATGACAACAAAACCGTCTGGGAGGAAGTGGGCGAAGGACAGGAACACGTGAGGCTCGGCGAGGAAGCGATCTCGCTGCGCGCCTACCTGCGGCGTTTCCTTTTCACCGAAGACCGGATCAACACGAAGATCGTCCAGCTCAGCGGCGGCGAACGCAGCCGCGTCACGCTCGCGAAAATCCTCAAGCGCGGCGGCAACGTCATCGTGCTCGACGAGCCGACCAACGACCTCGACCTCGCGACGCTGCGGATGCTCGAGGAAGCGCTGCTCTTCTTCCAGGGCAGCGTGATTCTCGTCAGCCATGACCGCTGGTTTCTCAACCGCGTCTGCACGCACACGCTCGCCTTCGAACCCGGCGCCGTCGTGCAGATCTACGCGGGGAATTACGACTACTACATCGAGAAGCGCCGGGCGCTTTCCGAAGGATTCACCGCCCCCGTCGTCGCGCCGAAATCCGCGCCGGCGCGGCGCGAAAAGCTGCGCAAGCTCAGCTACAAGGAGACGCGCGAACTGGAGACGATCGAGGCCGTGATCCACGAGGCCGAGGCGGAAGTCGTGCGGATGGAAACCGCCTTCGCCGACCCACAATATTTCGCCCAACACGGCCAGCACTGGGAGGCGCACGAAGCAAAGCTGAAGGCCGCGAAGGAGCGCATCCCGCAGCTCTACGCGCGCTGGGAGGAACTGGAGCAGATCAAGGCGGGCACAATGGAGCGAATCGGTTGACAAGACGACCGACCTCGTCTTTCCCTTCCCGCCTCATGAAACGACTCTCACTCCTTGCCTGCGCCGTGGCCGCGCTCGCCCTCGTCACCGGCTGCGCTTCGCGCGGACCACTCCGCACGACTTACAACGCCACCGCCCACAAGCCAAACAACCCGGACAACGTCCGCGTGAAAGTCTCGCTCGAGAACCGCGCCGTCTATGTGATGGAAGGCGACCGCCCGCTGCTCGTCACCGCGACAGCGATTGGGACTCCAGCGAAGCCGACTCCGAAGGGCAACTTCCGCGTCTTCGCCAAGCTCCCAAAAAAGCGCTCCGGCAGCTACGGCTTTTCGGTCAATGGCGATGGCAGCATTCGCCCCTGCACCTCCGCGCAGGCGACCGGCCGCTATGTCGGCTTCCCCATGGCATACTGGGTGGAATTCGCGCCGGGGTACGGCTTCCACGAAGGCTCGGTGTGGCCGACGCCGCGCACGCACGGGTGCCTGCGCCTGCACAAGAATGTCGCGCCAAAATTCTTTGCCCTTACGAAGAGCGGCACGCCCGTGAACATCGCGCAATCCCAGCCCGAAGACGCCACGATCGGCAGGAATCTCAAGCGGCCCACGGACTACGCGGATCCCGATCCCGCGAATTCGATTCTCGTCTCGGACGCCGTCTTCTCCAGTCCGTCCGGCCCGCTCCTGCAGGAGGCGGAGTAGGCCCCGCTCCGCTAACTCATCCTCATCCTCTTCGTCTTCCCCTGGTGGGAAAAGAAGTTGAGGGTGATCATGAAGAAGAGGATGAGGATGAACGTATGTCTGCTTCCGATCTAAGCCCCGCCTCCAAACCCGCGCGCGTGAACCTGCGCACGCCCGACGTGATGGCCGCGGTGCAGGCGCAGGTCGAGACGCACTATCGCAGCGAGATCGTGGAACGCCTGCGCGCCAGCGGCGGCACGCTGACCCACGGCGGGGTGACGGTGCGGCTGGCGAAACAGTTCGGGTTTTGCTACGGCGTCGAACGCGCCATCGATCTCGCGTATGCGGCGGCCAAGGTTTTCCAGGACCGCCGTCTCTTCATCCTCGGCGAAATCATCCACAACCCCGAGGTAAACGAGCAAATTGTCGCGCTCGGCATTCGCAATCTGCTCGGGAAAGAGAAACAGGCGGAGGTGAGCGAACTCACCGCCGAGGACGTCGTGATCGTGCCGGCCTTCGGGACAGACGTGACGACGCTGGCGGAGATCAAGGCGCGCGGCTGCCAGATCGTGGACACCACCTGCGGCGATGTGATGAGCGTGTGGAAACGCGTGCGGCAAAACGCGGCCGAAGACGTGACCTCGATAATCCACGGCAAGGCCTCCCACGAAGAAACCAAGGCCACAGCGTCCCGCGCCGTGCAGAATGGCAAGGGCCACTACCTCATTGTCCTTACGCTCGCGGACACGGATTACGTCTGCGACTACATCCGCCGCGGCGGCGAAAAGCAGGCGTTTCTGGAAAGATTTCGCGGCGGGTATTCCGAGGGATTCGACCCTGACCTGCACCTGCGCCGCGTGGGTGTCGCGAATCAAACGACGATGATGCGCGGCGAAACCGAGGAAGTGCAGCGGCGGGTGGAAGCCGCGATCCGCGACCGCGACGGCGCCGAGCGCGCGCGGGAAAGTTTTCGTTTCTTCGACACGATCTGCGGCGCGACGCAGGAGCGGCAGGATGCGCTTCGCGACATGCTCGCCGCGCCGATGGATCTGCTCCTCGTCATCGGCGGCTACAACAGCTCGAACACATCGCACCTCGCGGAAATGGGCGAAGCGAAGCTGCCCACCTACTTCATCCGCAACGCAGGCCGGCTCGAATCCCGCGAGCGCATCGTGCATTACGATCAGCACGAGAGACGTGAAGTCGCGACCGAAGGATGGCTCCCGCCCGCACCGCTGACCGTCGGCATCACCGCCGGCGCGAGTTGCCCGAACAACTTGATAGAAGAAGCGATCCTGCGCCTCTTCGCCCTGCACGGCGTGAGCGCCGCCGAAGTGCTCGCACCGTAGGCCGGCAAACTGCGTATGGAGCATTTGCCAATGAGCGTTGCCGGGCGCCCTGTCGCATCTCGCGCTTCCGGAAAACGCCTTGGAGGGACGCGCTCCGTCGCGTCCGAGGGGAGCGGGAGCGAGCGGTTCGCCATCTGGATCTGGGACGCGACAGAGCGCGTCCCTCCAGAATGGCTCCGGTGATCGGAAAACTTTTTTCGGCAGTCGCGCGCTAAAGCTCAGCCGGCTCCAAGGCGCCTGGGAGGCACGCCGCGCGCGGGGGTTGCGGGACGAGGTCGAGTTCTTCGAGGAGGGTGCGATCTTCGTCCACGCCGGGGTTGGCCGCGGTGAGGAGTTTGTCGCCGTAGAAGATGGAGTTGGCGCCGGCGAAGAAGCAGAGAGCCTGGCCTTCCCGGGAGAGCCGGGTGCGGCCGGCGCTGAGGCGGACTTTCGCCTTCGGCAGGGCAATGCGCGTGGTGGCAATGAGGCGCACGAGGGCGAAGACATCGACGGGCGGTTGTTCTTCGAGCGGAGTGCCGGGCATGCTCATCAGGCAATTGATCGGCACGCTTTCCGGCGCGGGATCGAACGTGGTCAGGACTTCGAGCATCTTCAGCCGGTCCTCGACCGTCTCGCCCATGCCGATGATGCCGCCGCAGCACACATCCATGCCTGCCTGCTGCACGGCGGCGATCGTATTCACTCGATCCTGAAATGTGTGGGTCGTGACGATCTCGGGATAAAACTCAGGCGAGGTGTCGATGTTGTGATTGTAGGCGGTCACGCCGGCATCCTTGAGCTTGCGCGCCTCGGGGAGCGAGAGCTGGCCGAGCGTCACGCACACTTCCATGCCGAGCTTGCTCACCTCGCGGATGGTCTCCAGCACCTGCTCAAATTTCGCATCGCCATCCCGCACGCCCTTCCACGCCGCGCCCATGCAAAATCGCGTCGAGCCATTTTCGCGCGCCCGCCGCGCGACTTCCATCACGGCCTCGGTGCTCATCAGCCGCTCAGCTTTCACCCCCGTGCTGTAGCGCGAGCTTTGGGCGCAATATCCGCAGTCTTCCGAGCAGCCGCCGGTCTTGATGGACAGCAGCGTGCAGAGCTGGACCTCACCGCCCTTCCAATGATCGAGATAGGTGATCCGCGCCTGCTGGATGAGGTCGAAGAAAGGCTGGTCGTAGATGGCGCGGAGGTCGGCGAGTTGCATCGGCGGGAGGGGGAGCGTTGGGGTGGGAAAATGCGACGGCTTAGCGGACCCAGTATCCGCCGGCCGTGGAGAGAATCGGAAGCTCCTCGTCCATGTACTGGGTCTTGCCCTTGGCGCCGATCATTTTGCCGCCCGTCGCGGAGGCGAATTTCTTGCTGAAGCTTTCGCCGGTATGGCAGCCCCAGCTCTTCACGTAGGCATTGCGGGCGAAGATGCCGCCCTTGATCCGGGCGAGATCTTTTTCGTGAAGCCACGCCTTCGATGCGCTGTCGATGGTGCACGAATAGTCGAACATGAAGCACGCCTTGTTCGAGTGGCCGAAGTACTCGAAGTCGCAGATCGGCTTGCTCCGCCGGTCCTGCCCGCTGTTCAGGTATTCGATGACCTCGGAGGTGCGTTCGAAAAAGATCAGGCGAATCTTGTAGGCCTGCTGCACGGAGCGGATATCGCTGATGTAATCCCGCCCGTCCTGTGCCCCGCGCGCCTCGTAGGAAGGGCGATAAACCAGCCAGGTAATATCGGCCTCGGGATTCACCGCCTGAATTTCATTGATCCGAATGCGGGCGGCGCGCACGAAGTTCATCCACCAGCCGTCATGCGGCGCGGCCTTCCATTTCTCCCAGACGTGCAGCGAAACTCCTCCGACAATCAGCACGTATTCTCCCGGCCCCGGCGGGACCGGATCGGCCTCGGCGAGGGGCGCCGCCGCGAGCAGGGCGCCAGCGACGAGAAACAGGAGGATCAATTTCATGGGCGCGAAAATAGTGGGGAAGCTCTTGCTGTCGAGGGCGGACTCGCGATGAAAACAATCGCGTCGAACGTCGGCGCATCCTTCGTGAACTTGCCTTGATCGGAGATCGCCCGAGAGTGCCGGGTGACGATCCGCAGCACCCTATTGATCATCGGCATGATCCTCTGGCTCGCGGCCGCGGGATGCTGGTGGCGGGCGCGGGGGAACTGGCGCCTCTCGCGCGAAGGCTGGCTGTTTCTCATTCTCGGCATCCCCTTTTTCGTGGCGGGCTGGTTTTTCACGTCATCCAGTTATCCCGGCGAACCTCCGCCATCCACGCCCGCTCCGGCTGTAGCGGTGGTGGTGACGACGCCCCCGCCCCGACCCATCGCGACACCGGTTCCCACGAAAGCAGAGCCAGCCACCTACGCGGAAGCCGTGAACGCCGCCCAACATGCCGCGGTGGCCCGCTATCCCGCACTCGGCAAACGCGGGACCGCATTCAACGCCCGCTTCGTCGAGGCCTATCACCAACTGCGGATCGATGATCCCCGTTTTTTCGTGGACCCGGAATGGCCGCTTCACCTCGCCGACGAAATCGCCCGGACGCCGCCCGCGCCGCGTTGAACTCGCGGGCGGCGCCCGCCGTTTCTGACCATTGCAAAACGTCGCGGAACCGCCAAAGTGTGCGACCTTTTTCCCATGGTAGGAGTCGATCTTGTCGAAGAAATACTGGAACTAAAACGCGAACGGAACGCGGTCATTCTCGCGCACAATTACCAGACGAAGGACATTCAGGACCTCGCGGATTTCGTCGGCGACTCGCTGGGGCTCAGCTACAAGGCGGCGGAGACGGATGCGGATGTGATCGCGTTCTGCGGCGTCCACTTCATGGCCGAGACGGCGAAGATCGTGAACCCCTCGAAGCGGGTCGTGCTGCCCGATCTCGACGCGGGCTGCTCGCTCAGCGAATCCTGCCCCGCCGACAAACTCGCCGCCTATCTCCACGAGCACGCCGAGAAGAATTTCTACGTCATCGCCTATATCAATTGCAGCGCCGGGGTGAAGGCGCTCAGCGATGTGATCTGCACGAGCGGCAACGCAGTGAAGATCGTCAACGCCGCTCCAAAGGATCGGAACATCCTCTTCGTGCCCGACCAAAATCTCGGCGCGTGGGTGATGGAAAAGACCGGGCGAAAGATGGAGCTGTGGAAGGGCAACTGTTACGTCCACGTCGAATTCACGCGCGACTCCATCGAGCGGATCCGCGCTGAATATCCGGACGCGCCGGTCGTCGCTCATCCGGAATGCACTTACGCCGTCCGCCTGCTCGCCGACGAGGTCTGCTCGACGGAAAAGATGATCAGCTATTGCCGCGAGAATCCCGCCGAGGCCTTCGTCATCGTGACCGAAAGCGGGATGCTTCACCGCCTGCGCCGCGAGCTGCCGGGCAAGATCTTCATCCCCGGTCCCACCGATCATTGCGCGTGTGCCGATTGCCGCTTCATGAAGATGAACACGCTCGAAAAGCTGCACGCCGCGCTGCTCAATCTCGAGCCCGAGATCGTGCTGCCGGAGGCGATCCGCGCGCGGGCCGAACTGCCGATCCGGCGGATGCTCGAGCTGAGCCGTTGAGCGTGAGCGTGGGTAGCTGATGTCATTCCTGCGCCGCAGTTCCCTTCTCTTCCTGCTCGCCACCGTCATGGCGCTGGCGGGGTGCGCGGAAAAAGGAGACCCGACCGAAGCCGCGAAACAATTCTTCGCGCAACTGGCCGAGGGGCAGACCGCGGAAGCCTATCGGGGAACCGCCTTCGGATTCCAGGCGCAGCAGACGGAGAAAGCCTTCGCGCAAACCGTGAAGGAAATGGGGCTGACGAATCTGGACACGCTCACCTGGGAGCCGCCGGAGATCACCGACGACGAGGCGAAGGTGCGCGTCGAGCTCAAGGCGAAGAACGGCCGCACGCTGCCATTCCTCGTCACCCTCGTCCACGAGTCCGGCGCGTGGCGCGTCCACTCGCTCCGCTCCCCGCGCGGAACGAGCAGCACCCGCACCGAGAATCGTTTCACGCTGGTCGGAAAAGGCGCCGCCTTCTCCGACGCGCAGAGCCAGCGGATGCCGGATGAAAAGGAAATCAAACAGTTGATCGTGCGCACGCTGGGGCAGTTCGACGCGGCGGTTCAGCAGAAGTCATTCGCGGAGTTTTACGGCGATGTCTCTGCCACGTGGAAAAAGCAGCTCACGGTCGGCCAGCTCGAGCGCGCCTTCCAACCCTTCATCAATGCCGGCGTGCGCTTCGGCGGATTGAACGAAGCCGAGATGCAACTCGACGGTCCGCCATCGATCAGCACCGAGGGCGTGCTCGTGGTGAACGGGCATTTTCACACCGCTCCCTACCAGGTTTTTTTCAACATGAAGTTCCTCTACGAACTCCCGCGCTGGAGGCTCTTCGGCCTCGATGTGAATTTGCAGCGGTAGGCTCGTATGGTCTGTCCTGAACCGTATCCATGCAGTTGGAAAAGGGGAGCACACGCGCCCTCGGGTGTGGTTGTCGGCGCCCCGCCGACAACTTCGAGCGTCTGGCAACTCACCAATTGGTGATAGCGAATGGGCCGTGTGGCATCGGTTCGGCGAGGGCGCCGAACCGGGCACGCGGGGCGCGTGCGCTCCCCATTTCCCTCGCGAGCGAAACGCCAACTGCATCGTTACGGCTAAAAGCGGCGAGGAGAATCCTCACGCAAAGACGCAGAGGCGCAAAGGCCAGAGACTTGCGGCCCCGCAGCGCGATGTGAATCTTTCACCCCGTCCGGTGAGCGCTGAGGCTCCGGCTTTTCCCTTCGCATCTCCTCTACCTTTGCGCCTTTGCGTCTTTGCGAGAGATATCCCATTCCCGTTTTTAGGTTTATCCAGTCGAGCGGCCTGAATGAGGAAAGGGGCTCGGGCGTCCTGCCCGTGAACGATGGGCAGGATGCCCCTTCCCGCGCTGCTGCCGTCAGACCAATTCGATCTTCAGCGGCACTGTGACGATGCCCGGGCCGAAGCCGCCGGCCTTGACGATGACGAGGCCGTCCTGCGGTCTGTCGGCGGTGTTCAGCACGAAGCCGTTGCCGCCGATGTCGGTGAGCAGGTCGAAGATCCCGTTGCCGTTGACGTCGTGGCCGATCGCGGTGGCGGTGATACGCGCGATGCTGTTCGCGGCATTGGCGTCGGTCAGCGTGTTCGCGGCCTGGGCGAAGCCGGCCGCGAGGATGCTGGAAATGCGCGCGGCCTTGATGTCGGTCACATCGCCTGCCGCGGCGCGGACGCCTCCGGTGCCGAGGCCGCCGACGCCGGCGAAAATGCCGCCCGCGGAGTCGAAGTCGGGACCGGCCGAGTCGCCGCCAAAGGGCGCGGCGAAGTTGCCGATGTCGCGGTTCGCTTTCACGAAGGTCACGCTGCCGCCGATCCCGCCCGCGGCATTCGTGGAAACGCCGCCGCTGCCGGCGACGACGGCCTGCACGTACTCGCTGACCGTCGCGGTGACCCCCGTGATTTCACCGCCCGCGCCGCCCGCGCCGCTGGTGGATTCACCGCCAGTCCCCGCGCCGAGGATGAGGCGGCGCGCGGTGAGGGTGAGGTCGCGGAGCGAGCCGCCCTTGCCGGCCGGGCCGGTGGTGGCGTCGCCGCCGTCGTCGTCCACATCGTTGATGATGCGCACGTCGGCATTCGGCGTCTTCACGGTGAGCCGCTCCACGTCGCCGCCCGCGCCGGCCGCCGCGCTGGTGCTGTCGCCGCCGCGTCCGCCGGCGGATTCGAAGTCGGTGGCGGAGGTGTCGCTGATCGTCACCGCCCGCACTCGTCCACCCGCGCCGCCCGCGCCGGTGCCGGTGGCGTTGCCGCCGTCGCCGCCATCGACCTGCCACTCGGTTCCGGTGTTAGGCAGATGGGGCGCGCCACCGACAGTGGCGGTGACGTTTTCCACACTGCCGCCGTTGCCGCCCGCGTTCGCCCCGGTGCCGTTGAAGCCGTTGCCGCCGAGGATTTCAATGACGCTGTCCGCCTCGGTGGAGCCGGCTTTGATTTTGACGCCGTTGACGTTGCCGCCGCCGTTGCCGCCGAAGACATCGAGGTCGTCCACCCCGTGGCCGGTATTGATGGTGATATTCCGCGCGTCGCCGCCGATGGCCGGCGCGCCCGGGCCGGTGGCACCGCTGCCGCCGCCGACGGAAATGGACAATTCACCGGTGGTGGAACCGGCGGTGAGCGTGATGTTCGTCGCAGCGCCGCCATTGCCGCCTTTATTCGTGCCGCCGAGGGAGTCTTTGCCGTCGCCGCCGTTCACGGTGAGGTCAGCGTCGTAAACACCCCCCACGTTCATCTTCACGTCGCGCGCTTCGCCGCCGTCGCCGCCGATGCCGGGGTTCGCGCCGTTGCGCTGGCCGCCGTCACCGCCA
>JANOAZ010000060.1:0-38059 GCA_031411395.1 Chthoniobacteraceae bacterium | reverse complement strand
GACGAACACCGCTGGCGCTGGACCATCCCGCACGAACGCCGCGCGATGATCGGTGCGGCCGAGGCAGCGGTCCGCTAGCATCGCGGAGAATTCTTCAGCGCGATTTTCCCCGCCGAGCCGGCAAGGAATTTTTCACGCCCCCGGCCGGGTGCCCGGCAATTTGAAGCGCGCTCCTTGACCTGCGTTCCGCCAGACGCTCCTTTTTCCGCGCCATGAAACTCTCCATCGAACCTCTCGAGCCACGCATCGCCCCAGCCACCATGTTCAGCTACACCGAAGCCGACGGCGACGTGGTGAAGGCCAGTTTCTCTTTTCCATTCAATGGTTTGATCATCGTCGCCCCAGACGACGACGCGACCGTGCAGACGCGATTCCAGATCAATGACGTGCCGCAAAACGACGGCTTGAGCATCAGCATCGCGGTGACCAAGCGCGGGGCGAATGGCGACGGTCTTGTGCAGTATGGGAAGATCGACGCGGTGGGCGTGAATCTCGGCTCGGTGGTGATCGGCGGCGACCTCGCCGAGATCGATGCGGGCGACGGCACGCCGGGCGCAGTCGCCGTGAAGTCGCTCACCGTCCGCAGCCTCGGCGCGGCGGGCACGGATACGATCGAAGGTGGCGGGGATCTGCACTCCGTGCTCCACGGCAGCGTCGGCTCGCTCACGGTGAAGAAGGACTTCGACGGCGTCTTTTTCGAGCTGCCCGATGTGGGCTCGAAGATCGGCACCGTAACCATCGGCGGGAGCGTGCTCGGCCGCGCCGGCGACGACAGCGGGCGACTGCTCGCGCCAGCATTCGGCAGCGTAAATGTCGCCGGCTTCATCCTCGGCGGCAGCGGAACGGACTCCGGTGCGGTGCAAAGCACGACGGGAAGCGTGGGCAACGTGAAGATCGGCAAATCCATCGTCGGCGGCACGGGGACGAACAGCGGCCTGCTGCTCAGCCAGCAAGGCGCAGGCACGGTGTCGGTGGGCGGGAGCATCGTCGGTGGCGCGGGCGCGGGCAGCGGGCGCGCGGACTTCGGCGACACGCTAAAGAACTTCAAGCTGACCGGATCGCTCGTGGGCGGCGCGGGCGACAATAGCGGTTTCGTCCGCGTGAATGGCGCCGGCTCGATCACCATCGGCGGCGACATCGTGGGCGCGAGCGCGGACAGCGGCCAGATCGCCGACAGCGGCATCCTCAAGGGCAATTTGAAGCCGATCAAAACGGTGACGATCAAGGGCTCGATCATCGGCGGCAGCGCGGGCGGCAGCGCCGATCTTCTGCGCTCGGGTGCGGTGGACCTCGCGCAATCCGCCACCGACAGCGTGACGATCGGCGGGTCGATCGTCGCCGGAGGGAACGACAGCACCGGCAGTGTCGGCGGAAACGGAAGCTTCAATGCCGCCGCCAGCGTCCGCTCGCTCACGCTGAAAGGAAGCCTGCTCGGAAACAGCAATCAGTCCGCATTCATTGGCGTGGTGGGCGCACCCGCACCGACGGGCATGGCCAATCTGGTCCTGGGCAATCTCAAGATCACGGGCGACGTGATCCACGGCGTGATCGCCGCCGGCTTCAACCGGGCGAGCGGCACGCAGATCGGCGACGTGCAGATCGGGTCCGTGAGCGTCGGGGGCGACTGGCGCGCGAGCAGCCTCTCCGCCGGCGTCCTTCCCGGAACGGACGGCTATTTCGCCAACAACGACGACACGGCTGCCGCGAGCACCGTCGCCGGCTTCATCTCCAGCGTGGAGAAGATCGAGATCAAGGGCGGCCTGTACGGGACCAGCGACGGCAACGAGCATTTCGGTTTCACGGCCGAAAAGATCGGCAGCCTGAAGATCGGGAGCCGCGTGGTGGCGCTGAATCCGGCTGCGTTCGACAACTTTCCGCTCTTCCCCAACACGAACGTGAGCGTGCGCGAGATCGCGATCGTGTAAACAAGGGGCCGGGGCGGGGCGCCTCCGTCACCCCATCTTTTTGCGGCGTCGCATGCATTTCTTTGCCCCGTCCTTCGCAATCGCGGGCGATCATCCATTGACGCCCAACATCCGGCCCGCTGTGGTGGGCGACGCCCCCATGCATCGTCGCCCGATCGATCCGCGCTTTCAGCTTTCGCTGAAACTGCTCACCGCCGGCCTAGTCCTGCTTTCCTGCCTGGGAAGCAGCCGGGCTGAGCCGTACGACCTGCTTATTCAAAATGCCCGGATTGCCGACGGGACGGGCGCGCCTCTGGTGAAAGGGAATATCGCGGTGAAGGATCAGCGCATCGTGGCGATCGGCGAGGTGACCGGGAGCGCGGTCGCGGTGCTCGATGCGGAGGGGCGGGTGGCGGCGCCGGGGTTCATCGACGTGCATACGCATTCGGAGCGGATCGCGCGGACGCCGGCGGCGGAGAATTTCGTGCGCATGGGCGTGACCACGATCGTGACCGGGAACTGCGGCGGGTCGCGCACCGATGTGGCTACGTTCTTCGACGAACTCACCGCGGCCCGCGTCGCGATCAATGTGGCCACGCTGATCGGACATAATTCCGTGCGGCAAAAATCCATGGGCGGCAGTTTCAACCGCCCGCCGACGCCGGAGGAACTGGAGAAGATGCGCTCATTCGTGGAGCAGGCGATGAAGGAAGGCGCGGTGGGCTTGAGCACCGGGCTGATTTACCTGCCGGGTTCCTTTTCCAAGACGGACGAGATCGTCGAACTGGCGAAGGTGGCCGCGACGCATGGCGGCATTTACGCGAGCCACATGCGGGCGGAGACGGTGAAAATTTTCGATGCGTTGGAGGAACTTTTTCGGGTGGCGCGGGAGGCGAAGATTCCCGCCGAGGTTTCGCACCTCAAGCTTTCGGGGCCTTCCGCCTGGGGAAAGGCCGGTGAGGTGCTCGCCGTGCTCGATCGGGCGCGCGCGGAAGGCCTCTCCATTACCCACGATGCCTATGCCTACACCGCCTCCAGCACGGGACTCTCGCAGTTGATTCCCGATCGCGCCCGCGAAGGTACGCGCGAAGATTTCATCGCCCGCCTCGCCGATCCGCAGCAGAAGGCGGAGATCCTCGCGGAGATGCAGCGGACGCGCGAGCGCCAGGGACGCACGGACTACGGCTACGCGGTGATCGCCAGGTTCGACGCCGACCCAGCGCTGAACGGCAAGACCCTCACGCAAGCCGCGATGCTCAAGCGCGGAGCGGACACGCTCGATGACCAGATCGAGCTGATCTTCGACATCGAACGCGAGGGCGGCGCCAGCGCGGTATTCCACGGCATGAGCGAGACGGATTTGCAGGCGTTCCTCGGCCATCCGCTGACGATGATCGCCAGCGATGGCGGTCCGCGCCTGCTCGGCGAGGATGTGCCGCATCCGCGCAGCTACGGCAACAACGCGCGCATCCTCGGCCGCTATGTGCGCGAGTTGAAAGTGCTGTCTCTCGAGGAAGCGATTCGCCGGATGACTTCACTGCCGGCGCAGACTTTTCATCTCCAGGATCGCGGCATTCTCAAGCCCGGCGCCTTTGCGGACATCGTCATCTTCGATCCGGAGAAGGTGAATGACCCGGCGACCTTCGACGACCCGCACCACTACGCGGAAGGCTTCACCGACGTGGTGGTCAATGGCGGGATCGTCCTCCGTCACGGTGAGATGACGGAAGCAAGAACCGGCGGTCCTTTGCGGCTGCCGGCCAGCGCGAAGATTACGGATTGAAGACGAACGTCGGGCTCGCGGGGAGACCGATGACGCCGGTGATCGAGGCGCCGAAAATGAAACCGTCGATCGGCTTCGAGAGCGAGGGCTTGTCGCCGGCGATCGTGGAATCGAAGACGCCGTCCGCATCGAGGTCGAAGCCGATCAGCGAAGCTTTGACGGCGGAAATTTTCGACGCGGCGCCGAAGAGGCCATTGGCACCGACGGCCGCGGCGATCGCGGCAATCTGGCGCGCGGTCACGTTGGTGACGGAACCATTGATGCCATCGACCACGCCGTCCCCGCCGCGCCCGGAGAAGAGGCCCTGCGGAATCTCGATCGCGCCCGGCCCCGTGCCGATCTGATCGAAGACACCGAGCCGGTCCACGCCATCGCTCGGGCGGCCGATGAAGCCGACGGTTTTGATTCCCGCGATGTTTCCGCCCGCTCCGGCGGTGCCGAGCAGATTGTTACCGCCGCTGCCTGCCTCGATGCGATTTATCGAGCTGTTCACGTCCTTGAGCTGGTTGAGCATGCTCACGTCGCCGCCCTTCCCGCCGAGGGCCTTGTTGGAATTCGCCGCGCCGCCGTCGCCGGCGAGCAGGATTGCGGAGATGCCATCGGTGCTCTGTGGCGTGCTCACTTGCAGGCCCACCAGCGCTCCCCCGATGCCGCCGCCGAGCGTGCCGTTGCCGCCGCCGCCTGCGGTGACCGAGAGGCCCACGGCTGCACGCGTGTTGACCACTCCCAACGTGCTCGTGGAAACGGCGCCACCCGCGCCGCCTTTGCCCAGGAGACCGCCGTTGCCGCCGGCCCCTGCGACGACTTCGAGATACCCCACCTGCGTGCCGATGAGCGCGCCGCTCACGGCCCCACCTGCGCCACCATCGGACGTGCCGCCATTTCCACCTTTGCCCGCCGTGAGCACCGCGGACTCGAGATGCGTGTGCGTGATCGAAGTACCATCCACGAACGCGGAGTTTTGCAGCCGCACGCCCGCGATCGCGCCACCGATACCGCCCTTCAGCGAACCTGCGCCCCCAGCGCCGGCTGTGGCGATGAATGGGACGTAGCTCGGCGGGTCGTTCGGGTCACTCGCGTCCTTGTCAAAATAGGTCACCCCCGAAATCGGTCGGGCCAGGAGGATGCCCCCGCCCGCGCCGCCATTGCCCGCCGTGCCGATGCCGCCCGCGCCGGCCGTCAACTGCATGACCACGTAGTTGATGTAGATGTTTCCGTGCCGGCTCAATTGGTCGAAGACACTGGTGTGCGCGAAGTCGCGGATGTTTCCACCGGCCCCGCCTGTCGCGCCCTGCCCGCCCACGCCGGTGACCACCGAAATGCGGATGGTGCTGTCCTTCAGCGCGTCGTCGAGCTGCGCGCTCGCGTCGTCATAGGTCCGATCGGAGCCATCCAGCTTCAGCGTCACGCCCACGAGCGAGCCACCCACGCCGCCCATTCCCGCCGCCGAGGTCCCGCCCGCTCCCGTCGTGATGGCCACGAAGTATTTGTTCTCGAGCAGCTCGGTATCGGGATCGAGATCGAGTTCGTGATTGAAGGTGATGATCGATCCGCCGGCTCCGCCAGCGACCGCACCGGAAAGCGCCTTGCCCCCCGCGCCCGTCGAGAGAGTGAGGCTGCCGTCGTGGGACAATGTCTTCACTCCGATGAAATTTCCGCCCGCACCGCCCGCGCCACCCGAGCCGTTGCCACCGGTCCCCGTCGTGAGCGTTATGTCGCCCGCCGCGAGCGTGATCGCCAGGCCGTTCAAGGATCCCCCTGCGCCACCGGTGGCCGTCTTGGCTGCGGGTCCCGTCGGAGTCCCACCGTCGCCCGCTTCGACTTCCAGCAGGACATCGGCGGCGAGCGCCGGCACGATCGTCGCGCCACTCGCGGCCACGAAATTCAGGGGATTGACCACCGACCCGCCCGCGCCCGCGGCACCGCTGCCGCTCGCCCCACCGTCGCCGGCATGGAGCTTCATTTCGTTCGCATCCGCATTGATCCCGATGATGCCGCCACCCGCGCCACCCTTGCCGATCAGCTTGCCGAGATTCAGGCCCGTCCCGCCATTCCCGGCGGTCGCCTCGATGATCTTGCTCGCAAACGGCAGCGGGTAATCCGCGGTGGTCACGAGGTCCGCGGTGAAGGTGAAACCATTCATCGAGCCGGCGAGCGCAGCGTCGCCCGTAAAGCCGCCCGGCCCGTAGGCGGGAGCGAAATTCTTGAACGTCTTCCCGCTGTTGAGAGTATCGCCGATGGCGAACGGATCGGGAGTGAGCGGATCACCGTCCGAGACCTGCGCGTAGGTCGTGAAGATCGAGCCGCTCGGCAGCGAACCGAGCACGGTGATGTCGTCTTCGGTGGCGGCATCGGTGTCGTGAATGAAGTGCGCGACCAGCGGCGTGGCGTTCGCGGCGAGGGTGATCGTCGAGACGAGCGCGAGGTTCGCGCCGGTCGTATCGAATACATCGACCGTGTGGCCCACCGAGCTGAGCACGAGCAGCCGGCCGCCGCTCGAATCGACCTCGATATCCGAGATGCCGCCGACAATCGCCACATCGGTCTTGGTCGCGAGAAACGGCTTCTTCGAAAGAATCCCCGCAGCCTGCAGCTTCAAGATCGCGCCGCTGGTAAATGCGGTGAGGAATTGGCCGTTCGCATACTCGATGTCCGCGACCGGCTGCGAAAACTCATTCAAGCCCGCCGAGACTTCGAACACCAGATCATCCACCGTCGAGCCGCTGAGCACGCCGTAACGCATGAAGCTCTTGCCCTCGCTATTCTCCGCGATCGCAATCACGTAACCGTCCGTGCCGAGCTTCACCGGGGCAAAGCTCAAGCCCGAGGAGACCGAGGCGAATTCACCGTTCGCGCCGATCGACGGATCGAAGAAGACGCCGCCTCCCTGGTTGAGGAAAAACCCGAGGCTGCTCGAGTTCTTGTACGCCACCACGATGTCCAGCAAGTCGTCGCCATTCAGGTCCAGCACGAGCGCATCCGAGGGGCTGACCCCCTCCGTGTCGATGAGCACGACCGGCGTGCCCATATTGTTGAACTGCACGAGCTGGTGGAATGGCGCATTCGCTCCGCCGGGGGCGCCATGCTGCGTGTCGATGAGCATCTGTCCCGTCGCCGCATCGATCACGAGGATGTCGTCGATGCCGTCGCCGGTAAAATCCGCGGCCTTGATCAGACCGGAGACCGGCGTGCGGTTGGAAAAATTGTTGTAGAGCAGCCGTCCGCCATCGCCCGCCGGCGCGCCGTTGCCGCCGGTGCCAGCCGTCACGAGGTAGTGCGCGCTGTTGCTTTGCACATCGAGAAAGGAAATCGAGCCGCCGATGCCGCCCGCTCCACCCGCGCCCGCCCCGCCGTGGCCGCCCGTCATGATCACCGGTCCGAACGATGCCTTCTCGATAATGTGGTCGATCGAGCCGCCGGCGCCGCCGGTCTTGCCGTCCGCGCCATCGCCGGCGAGCAGCGAATAACTCGGCGTATTGACCACCGAGCCCGCGGGTACCACCGCACTCTCGATGGTGATGTAAGCAACGCTCCCACCCGCAGGCCCCGCACCGGTGAGCACCGCGCCGGTCGGATTGCCGCTGCCGGCAAACATTTGCAGCGCCGGAGCGAGCGTGATCTTCGCCGTCCTGATCGACGCGCTGGCCTGAAAGACACTTTCGTTCCTCATGAAATCGAAAGTCGATTGGGTGCCTGACTCGACGGGATTGATATCGAGCACGCCGACCGACGAATGGACATGCCCGCCGGGGAGCAACAAGTCCGACTCCGCGCGGAATACACCGTCGCCCGCGTACGCGCCGAGGAGGTCGCCACTGATCGAAAGGCCACTGATCGAACCGCCGGTGATGATGTTTGCGACGCTTCCTTTCTGGCCGCTCAAGGGCAGCGTCTTCAGGCCGAGGAGATTGTTCGCGAGGAGCTTCGCGCCGTTCTCGCCATTGGCGGGATCGTTGTCCGAATCCGAAAGCGTTCCTGCCGCGGTGAGATTGCCGACGATGTCGCCGTCGATGTCGCCGCGGATTTCGAGGCTCGTGTTGGGGGCAAACGAGATCGAATGGATGTTGCCATCGTCGAACCACACCAGCGCCTGCCCGGAGAGCACCTTCACCAGCGTTACCGCGTTCTCGCCGACGGACGTTTCGCCGGTCGTCGGATTGCCGGCGCCGCCGAGGAGATTGGCTCCATTGACGAGCAAGGCCGGGGCGATGCGAGCTTCGAGGGGTTCGATGGAAGAGCGGGAAAAGGAGCGTGAAGTCATAGGAGTGCGAGTGCGCGGTTTGGCCAAAGTGCGAAGCCGATGCAAAGCAGCAACGGTGCCCGCGCGGGCAGCGGAAGCTGAACGCGGGCGTAACAACGGGGAACGGCTACTTCACCGTGGCGAGGAACTCCACGACGTCGCGCAGATCCCGCTTCCCGAGGACCTCCCCCAGTCCCGGCGGCATCGCGCTCGGCACCGCGATCCGATCTTTCACGCTCGCCTTGGGAATCTTCTGGCGTTTGCCGTCGGTCAGCGAAGCGATGGTCAGCTCCTTCTCGGTCTCCGAATTGAGCAGGCCAGCGACCATCGATCCGTCCTTCAAGGTGAGCACGACATTCTCATAGCCCGGCGCGATCACGGCACCCGGATCGACGATCGCCTGGAGAATGTAGGCGCGGTCCTTCTGCTTGCCGATGACGCCGAGGTCCGGGCCGACGTCGCCACCTTCGCCTTTGACCTTGTGGCAGCGCATGCAGGCCGCCTCCGCCTTCTCGTTGAAAATCGCGCGGCCCGCCTTGGCGTTGCCGCCCTCCAGGCACTCGCTCCATTTCGCGAGCGGATTCTTTGCCGCCTCGGCTTCGGTTTGGGCGAGGCGCGCTTTGACGGCGGGGTTGTCGCGCAGCGCGGCTGCTTCGAAAAGATCCAGCCACAAGCCGCGCTTAAGCTTGCCCGCGGCGAGCGCGTCGAATTGCGCGAGCAGCACCGTGTCCGCATCGGGCACCGGTTGCGCGGCGATCGTCGCGAGCGCTTCCTGCTGCTCGCGGATGCCGCCCTTGCCGAGCACCGCGGCATTCACCTCCACCGCGAGCTGCGGCGATACTTTTCCCGCGAGCTTGCGCGCGGCATCGGCGAGTTCCTTGTCGCCCGCTTTCAACGCCTGCTGCACCGACTCACCGAGGGTCGGCGCATTCAAAGTGTCGAGCGCGCGGAGCGCACTGGCCCGGGTCGCCCCGCCGGCACTGGCATCCGCCACGATGGCGGTGAGCGGCTCGATCGCGGACTTCGCGAGGAGCGCGCCGGCGAGTTCGGCAGCGGCGATACGGATCGCATCCTCGCCCGTCTGGAGCAGCGCGGGGAGAATGGGGGAGGCCGCGTCCAGGGCAGCCTGCGGGTCGCGGCCCGGCGGCAATTTGCGCGACAATCCAGTGACGCGGTCCCGTCCGAACGGTTCATTCCACATCGCCAGCGATTGGATCGCATCGAGGCGCACCGGCATGGTCGCGCGCGCATCGGCGGCGATCTTCGCGAGTCGTTGCGCGGCTTGCGTGTTGCCCACGAGGTAGTTCGCATTCGCGGCGCGGCGGGCCAGCGCTTCCGGTTGCCCGTCCTGGCCGGCGAGCGCGGCGAGCCGCACCAGGCCGGCGTCGATCGCCCCGTCGTGAATCGCGCGTGCCGCTTCGAGCACCAGTCCCGAGCGCCGGTCGCCGAGGAAGCGCGCCACCTCCGGACTGCCCTGCCGCCGCAGCGCGAGCAGCACCCCGGCGCGCACCGATTCGGAGGCGTCGCTGGCACGCTGGACGAGGGCCCCGGCATCGACCGTCGCGGCGAGGGCGACCACACAAGCGTGGCGGATGAACGCATCCTGATTCGCATTCTCTTTCAGGAGCCGGAACAAATCGGGCGCGGCTTCCTTGATCCGCAGCTTGCCGAGGGACTGCACGGCAAAAAAGCGGACGCGCGGCGCGGGATCGGCGAGCAGCCGGAGGACCAAATCCTTTTCCCCGATCGCGCCGGTCTCGCCGACGAACTTCGCCCACTGCGCACGCACTTCGGCGTCCCGATCCTGAGCCATCGGCATGAGCGACCGCGCGACCTCCGGCTTCTGCCGCGCGAGCTGTGTCACTCCCCAGATGCCGTGCAGCCGCATCAGTTGCGGATTCGTCGCGAGTGTCGCCTGCGCGAGCGGCACGGGCTCGCCGCGCCGCACCAGCTCGAACTGCGCGGCGAGCCGCACGCGCTGATCGGGATGCCCGAGCAGCTTCACCAGGTCCGCGTCCGAGCGCGCCGCCATCCCCTCCCCGAGCAGCTTCTTCGTCTCGCGCACCAGCGGGCTCGCGTCGGTGGCGGGATCATGCACGCGGAAGATGCGGCCCTTCCCCGTCTTCTCCCAGCCCTGGATCCAGTCGAGGACGTAAGCGCCACCCTCGACACCAAATTGCACGTCGCTCGGAAACAAGCCCCAGAGCAGCTTCCCGGTCATGTTCTTCGCCGAGTTGTCCTGCAAAATGTCGCCGGGATTTGCCACCGTGTAGCTCGCGCCGCGCGGCGTGAGTTGGAACGCGCGCACCCCGCCGGGAAAATCCGCGTAGAAAAAGTGGTCGCGATATTTCTCCGGCAAACCCGTGCCGGGATAGTAGGCGATGCCAGCCGGTCCGTGCCCCACGTGTCCGACCGGCGGGAGCACCGCGAAGTGCGTCTTATCGACGTCGAGATGCCACATCCCCTCGCTATTCCAGGCGCCGAGCAGGTTCGGCGTCTTGAGAAATTGCCAGCCGATCCGCCAGCCGTAATCCGCGCCATCGACGACATGCGTCCAGCGCGCCTTGTCGCCGCCATCGGCATTGTTGTCGCCGGTGAAAAGATCGCCGAGCGCGTTGAAAGCGAGCGACTGCGGATTCCGCAACCCGATCGCGACCAGTTCCGCATTGCTGCCATCGGGATCGGCGCGAAAGACCGCGCCGCTGTCCGGGCAGTCGAGCACGGTCCCTTCCTTCGTCGCCACCCGCGCGCCGCAATCCGCGATCGTCCAGTACACCTTTCCATCCGGCCCAAACTTCGGCCCATGCATATCGTGCCCGCCGTACGCGACGTGGACCGCGAACCCTTGCAGGAGCGAGCGGTCCTGCGTCGCCGCGCCGTCCTTCTCTCCATCGAAGCGCCACAGATCCGGCGCGCAGGTGGAGATGACCGTCCCGTTGCGCACCGCCACGCCCGCGCCGAGGCCGGTCACCGGTGTGCTCTTGATCGTCGCAAACACGCTCGCGTGGTCCGCCGTGCCGTCGCCGTTGCTGTCGGTGAGCAGCTTGATGCGCTCCTGCTCCACGGCCCAGTCGTTCAGGTCGAATGTGCCGTTGCCGTCGAGGTCGGCGAGCGCGCCGGTTGGTTTCAGCTTTGCCGACGGGGAAAATTTCGTGGCGAGAAATTTCAGGCGCTCCTCGACGCTGCGCAGCGCGAGGTTCTCGATTTGCAGCGACTCATGCTTGCGGATGTCGGGGACCGACGTGCGGCGCCGATAGGTTTCCGCGACGAAGGCGCGTCCTTTTTCATCGAAGCAAAACGCGATCGGATTCGCCAGCAGTGGTTCGGCCGCCCAGACATCGACGCGCAGACCGGGCGCGACGCTGAATTTTTTCAACGCGATCTCCGCCGTATCCGTCACGGAAACGTCCGAGGGATAACGATCATCCGGCTTCTTCCCCTTTGCCTCGCCGTGTCCCTCCTCCACGGCGAAAAGCAACGCGGGCAGCAGTGAGAGTGGGAGTGCGAGGAAGCGAAACGATTTCATGGGTCGGAGAAAAAGCGGAGAGCGTATTACGGCACCACGTGGCGAAAGGGAAGCAAGCGGAGGCTTCACACGGCTGGAGCCGTTCAAACAAACCCGTCATCCTGAGCTGTGACGATGCCGTTCGGATCTGATTTTAGCGCAGAGACGCGAAGACGCAGAGGAACTGCCGCGGTCACCCGATGGTGAGCGCCGTGCAAACCGAGAACCGGCAGCCTGTCGGGCATCGCGACCCGCCCGTCGCGGATCCTCATTTGCAAGCAAGGTTCTTGGCGCGGCTAGTCCAGCGCCAGTGCCGTGAGGTGCGCGTCGTCCTTCACGTAGAGTTTGCCATCCGCATACGCGGGGCTCGCCCACGTCTTCGCACAGATCTGGACCCGGCCGAGTTCCTCATATTTCGCGGGATCGGCCTTGATCAGGAAAAGCTCGCCGGTCGAATTCAGCGCGAGGATGCGGTCGTTCACCACGGTCAGGCTGGCGTAATCGGCGAAACCCGGCTGCGCCCACTTCTGCTCCCCCTTCTCAAAATCCACGCACACCAGATCCGTCCGCGATCCTGGCCCGAGCGTGAAAAGATGACTGCCCGCCAGCACCGGCGTGCCGATGACGGTCTTGAGCGGCAGATTCGCCCAGACCGGCTCCGCGGCGAATTCCGCTCCCTTTTTCACGATCCGAAACTTCAGCGTGCCGATGCTCGTCGAAGCAACCGTGACCGTGTCTCCCGAGATCACCGGCGTGCAGGCATGCCGTTTCGCTCCGGTCTTGAGCGGCACGCGCCAGAGGATTTTTCCGTTCGCCGCATCCACGCCCATGAGCGCGTCCGCGGTGAAGTGAACCGCCTGCCGGACTCCCGCAAAATCGCCGACCATCACCGACGCGTAGGCCGTGTTGTCCTCGCCCGCGCGCCACAATTCCTTGCCGGTCTTCTTGTCGAAAGCGACCAGCGTCGCGCCCTTCGTGCTGCCCACGGGCACGAAGATGCGGTCCCCATCGATCGCCGCAGATCCATTGTTCCCATGCCGCCGCGAGGCCGTCTCCTTGGCGTCGGGGTCGTTGCTTTTGTTGCCGAGGAAGGTTGCGCCGTAGTCCTTGCCAAAGCTCACGTGCCAGAGCGGCTTGCCATCCGCGAGCGCCAGGCACTTGAACTCGCCGCCGCACGATTGCGCATAGACGCGGTCGCCGTCCACGAGCGGGGTGCAGCGCGGCCCTTCGCCATACTGATTCTGAAAAGTGACCATGGGTCCCACCGGCGTGCTCCAGAGAGTCTTGCCCGTCTTGGCGTCGAGGCAGTGCGCCGTCTCCTGGCCACTCACGCCATCCATGAAAATGACCCGACCGCCCGCCACGATCGGCGACGATTGCCCCGGACCCGCGTCGATCTTCCAAAGCACCTTCGGCTCCGCGGGCAGTTTATCGAGGCGGTGATTTGGATCCTTCACAGTGGCATCACGATTTGGCCCGCGCCATTGCGGCCAGTCGGCGGCGGAAGCAGGAAACGGCGTGGCGAACGCAGCGGCGAGGATGAGGGGGACGAGCGAGGTATTCATCGGGAAGGCGATCCTTCTAAACCGCGCTGTCACGCCACACAAGCCGGCTTGATTCGATGCCGCGCGCATTCGACCCCGACTTTTGGCTCGTCACACCCCGCATGGACTCCGACACTGCCGCCCCATGCCCGCCGAAGCCCGCGTCACTCCCATCTGGAAAAAGCAGAAGCTTTTCGTCGCGCTGTTTTTGATCGCCGTTGGGCTGTGGTTTTTCGTGGATGGAAAATGGACGTGGCCGCAACGCAATGTGCGCTGGAAGGCGCATGACCAGTTTGAAAAAGAAAAGCGCCTGAACGAATGGCCCGAGTTCGCGAAGAGCAAAGGCTGGAAGACCGAAACGCCGCACAAGTATTACGACCAGGACGAGATTCTCCTGCAGTTCATCCTCGGCTCGGTGACCGTCGGCGCCGGCGCGCTCACCCTTCTCTATTGGATGTCGCAAAAACGGCGCGTGGTGAAAACCGACGCCGAGGCCGTTTATTCGCCCGCCGGGACGCGTGTTCCTTTTACTGCGATCACCGGTCTCGGTCTGAAAAAATGGGATTCCAAAGGTCTCGCCCGCGTGCGCTACGAGATCGACGGCCGGCAGGGAGAATTCGAACTCGACGACTACAAGTTCGACCGGGACCCCACGCACGAGATCCTCAAAGAAATCGAGACCCACCTGCTCGCGCGCCCGCAGAATAACTGAGCCCGAACAATGCAGTTGAGCCGCAGATGGACGCAGATGAAACGCAGATGGGGAACAGGGGGCGTAGGGCAATCGGCATGCGTGAGCGCGATACCCAAAAGGTGATCTCATTTCCCCCCGCTATTCCTCTCCGCCTCCGCATCTGCGCTCATCTGCGTTCATCTGCGGCTCATTCCAACTGCATGGATACGGCTGAGGCTGCCGGTAGGGGGGCGTGTGCGCAGGCGTGCGACGGTGGCACGGGAAGTATTTAATCTCATCTCTCGACGCCGCCTCGAGTGCGCAGGATAGTCCCGTCCCGTTCTCCTTCCCGTGGGCTTCTTTTCCAAATCCATTCCCGCCGTCCCAGCCCATGCCGTTCCGGCCGCGCCGGTCAGATCCAGCATTCTGGCCACTCCTCTCAGTTTCCTGAACGAACCCATCCGTTGGATCGAACCAGTGGCGGTGGACGAGTGGCTAACGCAACCGGGGCGCCGCGCCGTCTGGTTCCACAGTCCGGTGGATGCCTCCGCAACGGCGCCGATGGCCGCATTGTGGAAGGTGCCCGAGGCGATCCGCGCCGGTTGGCCGGTCGTACTGGTTGACAGTCACAATTTTCCGCTCGGCCTGGCCATCCGTTGGAGCCTCCATGGATCGAGCGAGATCATCGTCTGGGAAGACGGCATCGTCATCTGGCAGGGCACACCCATGGCCGGCCCGGGCTCCGAGTGGGCTGCATGGGCGAACCGCGTGCTCCTCACGACAGGCAAGCCCTAGGTCGTCCGCCTAGTTTTCGATCCGGTAGAGGTTCGACTTCGTGCGAAGGTAGAGCGCCTTCCCGGAAACCGCAGGCGAGGACATGAAGCCATCTGGGAATTTGTTTTCGGCGAGCACTTTGAACTCCCGACCTGGGGCGAGGACAGTGAGTTTGCCTTCCTCGTTGCCCATATAGATGCGGCCGTCGGCGTAGATCGGTGAGGCGCTGCAATTGCCGCCGAAGCGTTCGGACCAGATGACGGCGCCCGTCTTCGCCTCGACGCAACTCGCGATGCCGCCGTCGTTGAAGAGATAAAGCAGGTCGTCGATGAGCAGGAGCGAGGGCTTGTTCGGCGCCGCCTTCTTGATTTCCCACGCGATGGACTGCGCTGGGTCGAGCGCGCCGCTGCCTCCCAGTTTCACCGCATACACCGCGCCCTTGGAGAAGCCTGCGGAGATAAACGCCATCCCAAAACCGACGACGGGCCGTGCCGCCGCGCTGTGATGTTCAGGATCGGCGAGACGCCAGAGTTCCTTTCCCGTCGCGGGATCATAGGCGTAATGCGCCTTGGCTCCGCTGCTGAGCAGCACCGGCTTTCCATCTTGAAGGTAAACATGGCACGTCGCGAAAGCCTTGCGGTAGTCACCGTCGCCACTGGGTTTGCCCTCCTTGTCGAGGTCGGCGTAATCGACGGAACGCTTGGTCTGCCACACCGTTTTTCCCGTCTTCTTGTCGAGGGCGACAACGAACTGATGATCGCTGCCGTCGAAATTCATGATCAGCAAATCCTTCCAAATAACCGGCGACGAACCCGCGCCGCGGAAGTGATTGCAGACAAAATCGGTGCGTTCCCAAATCTTCTTCCCCGTCTTTGTGTCGAGGCACGCCGTGCCCGGAGAGCCGAAGGTGATGTAAACGCGGCCGTCTTCGATCGCCGGCGTCGGCGACGCGTAGCTGTTGAACTTGTGACAAAACTGCGGCGCCGCGACCCTGAAAAGCACGTCATCGCGCAGGACCTTGCCGCTCTCCTTATCCACGCAGAGGACGGAGAGCACCGTGCCATCCTCGGTGGCAGTGGTGAGCCAGACCTGCGATCCCCAGATCACCGGCGAAGACCAGCCTTTGCCATGGATCGCGGTCTTCCACTTCACCCGATCGCCCTCGCCGAAGGTCACCGGCAATCCGGTGGCGTCGCTATGCCCATCGCCTCCGGGCCCGCGAAACTCCGGCCAATTGTCCGCAGCGAGGAGCGTGGTCGTGAGAAAAACGAGGATGAAGAAGCAGATGCGGGAGGTGAACATGGAATGGAAACTACACACACTCCCCTGCCCGTTGCATCCCCGAAAACGATCCCTCGTCCAGCAGCGTGTCGGACATCGCGAACCAAATTACCACCACTCACTCCGGTCTTGGAAAGAAGGCCGACAGGCTGCTAGCTACACGGAGTCCGGCGGGTTAAGCAATCCGCCCGCTTCCTCCATGCTCTCCGAAATGTCCATCCCGTCACAGTTTGCGATCGGCTCCTTTTTCGTTGTGTTCGCGGCGACCGCGGCGGCGGCGGTCGATCCCGGCGAGATTCTCTTCAGCGAGATGAATTGCGTGGCCTGTCACGAGGCCGCCCCGGCCATCAAGACGCGGCTCGCCTCGCGGCAATCGCCGCGGCTCGGCGCAACCGGAGTCCGCATCACCCCGCAGCATCTGCGTGCCTTCCTCGAAAATCCCGCCGCCGCCAAACCGGGCACGCTCATGCCCGACACGCTGCACGGGCTCGATCCCGCGAAAAAGACCGAGACCGCCGAGGCGCTGACCCATTATCTCATTTCGCTGCAACCGCCCGACGCCAGTCGCCAGGCCGGTGCAAGCTCCGCCGCGATCGCCGCGGGCAAGGCGCTCTACCACAGCGTCGGCTGCGTGCAGTGCCACGCGCCCAGCGAACTCCCGATAAACGCAGGTGCCAGCGCAAAGTCGGAACTCGATCAACTCCAGCACACGAGCGTGCCCCTCGGACCGCTCGCGCAGAAATACTCGGTAAACGAACTCGGCGCGTTCCTGAAAGATCCGCTCAAGGCGCGGCCATCCGGGCGCATGCCTTCGCTCCAGCTCAACGACTCGGAGGCTCGCGCGATCGCGATGTATCTCGTGCGCGAACAACTTCCCGCGGGGGCGCCGACGAAGCTCGATGGACTCGAATACGAGTACTTCGAACAGGATTTTCCCGAGCTGCCGGAGTTCGACCGCTTGAAGCCGACAAAGACGGGGAACGTCGAGAACTTCACGCTCAAAGTGGCCGACCGGAAAGGCGAGTTCGCGCTGCGCTTTCGCGGCACGCTGAGCACGCCGAAGGAGGGTGAATACCGCTTCTGGACGCGCAGCGACGATGGGTCGCGGCTGCTCATCGACGGAAAGCAAGTGGTCGAAAATGGCGGCATCCATCCCGCGCAGGATCGCGATGGAAAGGTGAAGCTCACCGCGGGCGATCACGCGATCGAGGTGATGTATTTCGATGGCGGCGGGCAAAAGGAATTCCGCGTCCAATGGCAGCCGCCGGACGGAAAGCGCGAGGGGATTCCCGCGAACGCGCTCTCGCACGACGGGCAGCCGATGACGCCGCTCGGCAGCGCCCCTTTTGTCGTCGATGCCGCGAAGGCCGCGCAGGGCGCCAGCCATTACCGGACGATGCAATGCGCGCAGTGCCACGGCGACCTGCCCACGACCGCCTCGATCGACGCGCTCACTCCGACGGGGAAACCGCTCGCACAACTCCGCGCGCGGCAACCGTCCGGCTGCCTGGCGACGAAGCCCTCGGAACGCGCGCCGAAATTTGAAATCACCGAACGCCAGCGGGTGGTGCTGCTCGCGACCCTGCAAAATCACGCGCTGCTCGCCGAGCCTCTCGAACCTGACGACGTGGTGAAACGCACGATGACGACGCTGAACTGCTACGCCTGCCATCAGCGCGACCGGCGCGGCGGCGTGGACGGCCTGCGGCGGAGCTACCTCACAAGCGAGGGCGAGGTGGACCTCGGCGACGAAGGCCGCATCCCGCCGCACCTCAATCACATCGGCGCGAAATTGCAGAGCGACTGGATCAAACAAGTGCTCACCGAAGGCGCGGCGGTGCGGCCTTACATGGCGACGCGCATGCCGCAGTTTGGCGCCGCCAACGTGGAGCATCTTCCCGCGCTCTTCGCAAAAGCGGACGCGCGCCCCGACGCTCCGGCAGAGCCGGATGTCTTCGCCCCGGGAATGGCGGCCGAGGCCAACAAGTTTGGCCGCAAGCTGATCGGCACCACCGGGATGAGTTGCATCGCGTGTCACAATCTCGCCGGCAACAAATCGCTCGGGGTGCCCGCGCTCGACTTGGCCAGCTCGGGGCCTCGCTTGAAGTGGGATTGGTTCCGACGCTATCTGCTCGATCCCCAGGAGCTGCGGCCCGGCACGCGGATGCCGGCTTTCTGGCCGGGCGGTGTCTCGGTGAACAAGGAGATCCTCGCCGGCGACGCGGAGAAGCAGATCCTCGCGATCTGGGCGTATCTCGCGCGGAAGAATTTCACCGACCTGCCACCCGGCCTGGTGCGGGGCAAGCAGGAGCTCATCGCGGAAACCGAGACGGTCATCTACCGCAACTTCATCGACGGCGGCGGCCCGCGCGCGATCGGCGTGGGCTATCCGGAGAAAGCCAATCTGGCCTTCAACGCGGAAGACATGCGGCTCGCGCTTTTCTGGCAGGGCGCCTTTATGGACGCCGCAAAACATCGCACCGGCCGCGGACAGGGCTTTGAAAAACCGCTCGGAACGAATGTAACGCAGGGACCGCCCGGACCTCCATTCGCGGTGCTGGAAAGCGACAGCGCCCCGTGGCCGCAGGAGACTGGCAAGGTCGCCGGTTATCAATTCCACGGCTACCGCCTGGATGCCGCGCGGCGTCCGGCGTTCCGCTATTCCTTCAAGCAAATCCACATCGAAGACTTCCCGATCGCCATCGCCGGGGACCCGGACGCTTCCTTGCGCCGCACGATCACCCTCACCAGCGATCAACCTGTGGACCGGCTCTACTTCCGCGCGGCCATCGCTGACAAGATCGAGGAGAAAGACGGCGCGTTCCTCATCGGCGAAACGCTGCGCCTGAAATTTCCCGGCGCCAGGCCGCTCATCCGCAATTCCGAGGGCAGAGCCGAGTTGCTCGTCCCGATCATCTTCGCGGGGAAGGAAGCGAAGCTCGTTGAAGAGATCGTCTGGTGATGGATGCCTTGCCGAATCCCATGCTCAGAATTACCCTCCGCTCATGAGCTTCGCCGAAATAAAAGAACGAGTGAAGGAACTGACTCCTCAAGAGCGTGAAGAGCTGGCGCTGCATATCGAGTTTTTGCGGCGCGTCAGCGATCCCGAATGGGGTGCCGAAATGGAGCGGCGTGCCGAGGAGGCAGCCGGGGGCGGCAAACTCGTTCCGATGAAAGAAGTTCAAGCGCTTCACGACCGCCTGCTCGCGGAAGGCCGGTAGTGGAGCCCTACGAACTGTTTTTCAATCAAGACTCAGTTCAGCGAATCTCCGCGCTGACTGCGCGGCAACGAACCTCAGTGATGCGACACCTCGCCCATCTCGCCGCCTTCCCACACCAGCCGCCAGACGCCGAGTTCGCGGGCGGCCGGCGCGCAGCGCATTACGCAAAACGCTTCGGAAATTGGGAAATCGTTTACCGCATCGACGGGCCGGTGAAGCAAATCCAAGTCATTGGCATCGAGAAAATCCGCCGCCAATTCTAAACCCCTCCCATGAAACGCCGTCTCCTCCTTTCTCTCGCCGCCGCCGCGTCGCTGTGCTCAGTCACCTTCGCCGCGAAGTCTCCCCCAGTCGGCGACGACCTCAAGGCCGCGGAATCCGAATTCTACCGGATCGTCACTCTCCCCACCCCGGACGGCGTGATCATGGAGGCCGGCGCGCTTTGTTTCATCGGGCCGGACAAGCTGGCCGCGGCTACGCGCTACGGCGACATCTGGATCGGGGAAGGCGTGCTCGAGGAACCCCCGGCGCCGAAGTGGAAGCGCTTCGCGAGCGGTCTGCATGAGGTGCTCGGGCTCGCCTGGCGGGACGGCTGGATCTACGCGACGCAGCGCGGCGAGGTGACGAAAATCAAGGACGAGGACGGCGACGGTCGCGCGGATCTTTTTGAAACGTTCGGCGATCCGTGGGGCATCAATGGCGACTACCACGAGTACGCCTTCGGCTCGAAGTTCGACAAGAACGGCGACCTCTGGGTGGCGCTCTGCCTGACTGGCTCCTTCAACAGCGACAACCCGTATCGCGGCTGGGCATTCAAGATTTCTCCCGACGGCAAAGCCACGCCGGTCTGCGCCGGACTGCGCTCGCCCGGCGGCATCGGCTTCAACGCCGAGGGCGACGTATTTTTCACCGACAACCAGGGACCGTGGAATGGCTCATGCAAACTCCAGCAATTGCTTCCCGATAAATTCGTCGGCCATCCCGGCGGATTGAAGTGGTTCGACGATCCGACGACGAAGGATGCCATCGCGGCCGCGGGCCTGCACAAGCCATCCGCCGAGCCGGTGAGCGAAAGCCGGGTGTATCTCGAGGCGAAGAAGATTCCCGAGTTGCTTCCGCCGTCGATTTATTTCCCCTACCCCGCCGCCGGCCGGGCGAAGATGGGTCATTCGACCGCGGGCTTTACCTTTGACGCGAGCGGGAAATTCGGGCCGTTCAAGAATCAGCTCTTCGTCGCCGAGCAGAGCGATTCCACGGTGATGCGGGTCTTCCTGGAGAAGGTGCAAGGCCACTACCAGGGCGCGTGCTTTCCGTTTAAGGCGGGCTTCGACAGCGGCTGTCTCGCGGTGGAGTTTGCGGGCGATGCGTCGCTCTTCGTCTATGGCACCGATCGCGGCTGGGGCGCGCGCGGGGGCAAACCATTCGCGCTGCAACGGCTCGTCTGGACGGGTCAGGTGCCGTTCGAAATTCACGAGATGCGCGCCAGGCCCGATGGCTTCGAATTCACCTTCACCGAGCCGCTGGACGAAAAGACCGCGAGCGCGCCGGAGTCCTGGCAGGTCGAGACGTACACTTACATTTACCAATCGAGCTACGGCAGTCCGGAAGTGGACGGGACCAAACCTGTGATCCGAAGCGTGAAGGTCGCGCCGGATGGGCGGAGTGCGCGGGTCGTGCTCGAGGCCGTCGCCGAGGGCCACGTCCATGAGTTTCATCTCCCCGGCGTGCGTTCGGAAAAAGGCGCGCCGCTCCTTCACGACTCGGCGTACTACACCCTCTTCTACATTCCGCAGTCGTAACTTGCGAACGCCTCGGGGCTCCACCATCTTCCGCCCCATGAAAATCCTCTCCATCTTCGTTTGCGCGGCGATCGTCGCGCTCTTCCTCCCCGCCTGCGCCACCGCTCCGAAGCAAGCCGAGTCCTGCTGCTCGGCCAAAGGCGCGTGCGAGACTCCGGCGACAAAGCACAAGCGCTAGACGCCAACGATTCTTCGGGCGAAAAACGCCTGTTTCCGCAAGGCCGGGGTTCACCACCCCGGCCTTCGCCGTTTCGCGGGGTGAGGCTACGTCGCCGCCGCTTTCATCGGCGCGAGCACGATCTCCTCCCGCTCCCGCGCGGCCTCCACTCGCAGGGTGCTCCCCGCCTTCGCCGCGAGCTGGCGCGCCTGGGTCAGCATCGTGTCGATGAATGAATCCTCGTGCGCGGGATCGTGATGGAAGAGGTAGAGCTGCTTCACATTCCCCTTGATCGCAAAGCGCACCACATCATCCACGCACCCGTGCCCCCAGCCGAGATGCGCCGCGTACTCGTCCCGCGTGAATTGCGCGTCGCAGATCAGCACATCGGCATCCTTCACGAATGTCGCGAGCTGTTGTTCGATCGTCCGCGGGAGCGCATCGTTGCCGTTCGGGGCCGTCGTCGGCTCATGGATCGACTCATTGTCCGGCATGTAAACGATGGAGCCGGCGCTGGTGAAAAGGCGATACCCGACGCACACGCCGGGATGATTGGAAAAACACGCTTCGACCCGGATCGGCCCGACCTGAAACTGCATGTCCTTCACTTCCTCGATCACGATATTTCCCGGCATCTGCTTCAGCGCGATCGGGAAATAGGGGCTCTCCATCTGCCCCGCGAGCGTCGCAGCGAGGCCGTCGCGCGCTCCCTCGTATCCGAGGATTCGCAGGTGATTCTTCGAATGGTAAGCCGGGAGAAAAAACGGGAATCCCTGGATGTGGTCCCAGTGCGTGTGGGAGATCAGCAGCGTCAGATCGATCGGCGCTTCGCGGTACTCCGCATCGAGCGCATGGCCCAGTGCGCGAATCCCGGAGCCGGCATCGAGCACGATCAATTGCCCGTCCGCGCGCACCTCCACGCAGGAGGTATTGCCCCCGTAGCGCACCGTCCCAGGGCCCGGCGACGGGATCGATCCGCGCACTCCCCAAAATCTCACCCGCGTCCCGCCCTGATCCAGATTCGTCCCCCGCTCCGCCACTTTGTCCGCCCCATTCGGTCCGGCCGGCAGCACGCGGGCGAGTGCGTCCAGCAGATCGGAAAACACGATCGGCTTTACCAAATAATCATCCGCCCCAGCCTCCTGCGCGCTCTTGCGGTCGGATGCGTAGTCGCGCCCGGTCACCACGATGATCTTCGTATGCCGCAGCTCGAGCTGCGATCGCACCGTCCGGCATACGAAATAGCCGTTCCCCCGCGGCATCAGCAGATCGCACAGGATCACATCCGGGCGATGCTTGACGGCGAGTTCCACGCCGGCCTCTCCATCCCCGGCTTCGATCACATTCCACTGCGAACGCCTCAGCATCTCCGCGGCGGGGGCGCGGCAGGACTCGTCATCATCGATCAAAAGGATCGTTCGCATCTCGGGTGCGGCATCCTTCCAGCAAAATGAAAAAACACAAGCGGCTGCTTGGCGGTCGATTTCGGCCATTCCGAGCGACGCGTGCGGAGCTTGTGAAAGGGCATCCCGAAGGATAATTTCCGCGCCCATGAATGTGCCCAATTTGCGCAGCCCGTACGTGAAACTCGGCGGCATCTACTACATCGCCCGATTTTTCGACAAGATCCGCCTTCACGCCGCGCAACAGTTGCCCGCGGAGTATCATCCGAATCTCGGCACCGGCTTCGACGGTCGTGCGCTCAGCTTCCTGTGGATCGAATACCCCGCGCTCGTCGATCGAGTGAAGCAGGGCGGGAGCGACGAGCAGATCCTCGAATGGGCCTTCAGCCAGGGGCGCCACCCCAGCCCCGAGGAGATCGAAGTCTGGAACGAATTCATGCGCAAGCGCGGCTGGAACGACGAAAACAGCGCCCGCCTTGAGCAGCGTAAAAGCGAAAGCGGGTTCGCCGCCCGCACCGAGATCCAGACTTTTTTCGACTACATCGACGCCGACGAAGGGCGCGATCCGCAGGTCACGTCGAAGGCGGGGTGATCGCCGGCTCACACCCGCATCCAGTTCCGCAACCCCCGTCGCCCATCACCCGGACTTCGAGGTTGATGGATTGAAACGCGATCTGCTCGCGGACCACGCTGAGAAACTCGACCACCGTCGGATCTGGCATCCCCACGCAATCGATCTGCAGCCGGAGTGGCCGCCCCATGAGCCCGGGATACGCCTCCGCCATTTCGCCATCGAGCGCGAACGACAGGTAGGCGTTGAGCTTCTCCTGGAGTTGAAAGAGCCGCAGTTCGGAGCCATCCCAGGGACGCGGTTCGAGCATGATCAGCACGGCTTCGCCTCGCGCGGCATCGTCGGCCACGATGTCGATCACGTGGGCGTGTTCCACCCCGCGGGCGTTTTCAGGAGAAGGGTCGGCAGTCATGCGGACGCGGATGATAGACGGAAAACTGAGTCGAGGGAAAGATTCGCGAACGGGACCACTCATCAATTATCCATCGATCCAGTCATCCACGCCTCCCATGAAAGCAATCGTCGTCAACCAATTCGGCGGCCCCGAAGTGCTCGCACTCGCCACCGTCCCCGATCCAAAGCCCGGTCCGGGACAGGTCGTGGTGCAACTCGCTGCGATCGGCATCAATCCCGTGGATACCTACATCCGCTCCGGCAATTACGCGCACAAGCCCGCGCTGCCTTACACCCCCGGTATGGACGGCGCGGGCGTCATCCTCGCGATCGGCGACGGCGTCACGCGCCTGCGCGAGGGGCAGCGCGTCTATGTCGCCGGCTCCCTCAGCGGCACCTACGCCGAACGCACGCTCTGCGACGCCAGCCACGTCCATTCACTGCCGGAAAACGTCTCGTTCGCCCAGGGCGCCGCGCTCGGCGTCCCCTACGCCACTGCCCATGTGGGGCTCTTCTCCCGCGGCCAGGCCGCGGCGGGTGAGACCGTCCTGATCCACGGCGGGACCGGCGGCGTCGGACTCGCCGCGATCCAACTCGCGCACGCCGCCGGCCTCACCGTTTACGCCACCGGCGGCACGGACATCGGCCGGCAACTCGCCCTCGCCCAAGGCGCCCACAGGGTCTTCGATCATCAGGCGCCCGACTATCCCGAACACATCCTCCGCGAGACCGCCGGGCGCGGCGTCCATGTCATCCTCGAGATGCTCGGAAATGTGAACCTCGCCAAAGATCTCACCCTGCTCGCACCGCGCGGACGTGTCGTGGTGATCGGCAGCCGCGGTCCGATCGAGATCAATCCGCGCGACCTCATGGCCCGCAACGCCGACATCCGCGGCGTCATGCTTCTCAACACACCGCCGGAGGAAATCGCGCGCGTCCACGCCGCGCTCGAGGCCGGACTGGAAAATGGCTCCCTGCGCCCGGCGATCGGCCGCGAATTCCCGCTCGGCGACGCCGCCCAAGGACACATCGCAGTGATGACACCCGGTGCCACCGGGAAGCTCATCCTCCAGCCCTGACCCCCGCGTCGAAAACCCGCTTGCCGCACGTCGATTCGCTGCCTACCTTCCCGCCCTCCTTCGCCAGTGTAGCTCAGTGGTAGAGCAGCTGTTTCGTAAACAGCAGGTCACGGGTTCGAATCCCGTCACTGGCTCCAGATCGATCACTCTGGAAACCGCATGGATACAGGGTTTGCACGCGAACACTCACCGCACGCGAAACGGCAACCCTCGCGCCGCCAGCCTGTCACCGCGCGTGGGCTGGTTTGATGTTTTGCCTCCCGCGCAGGCCGCTTGCCGCGTCCGCTTCGCGCGTGGTGCTCGTGCCATGAACGCCGCGCCTCCCTGCTGGGGGGAGCGAACCTTCGACGCGCCGGGAAAACGAAAGCTGCCAACCTCGCCTGCTCGCGGCACAATCCCGCATCATGATTCGTCCCCTCATCGCGATCCTCTCAGTACTCGCCATCGCAGCTTCTGCTGACGAGCCGAAGCCGAAGCCGCAGTTTCAATACAAGTCCGACGGCATCGAAGTCACCGCCGCGGCCGCGGACGAGCCGCGCGTGAAGGCGTTCGGCCCCGACACGATCCAGGCCGCGGCGAGGTATCTCGACGACGGCGCGCATCATTGGGTGCGGGAGAAGACGTGCATCGCCTGCCACAGCACGGGCGTTTATATGGTCGAGCGTGTCGCGTTGACGAAACCGCTCGGCAAACCCAGCGAGGAAGTATGGCGGGACTTCATCGACGAGGTGCCGAAGGAGGGCGGCAAGCCCGACGCGAGCCCGATCAAATCGGTGTGGCGCAGTTCCGGCCTCGCATCGTGGGACAAGCATGTCGCGGGAAAGCTAAGCGAGCACACCGACCGCTCGCTGCGGCACACGCTTACCCTGCTCGGCGAGGACGGCGCCTTCCGCACGATCAAGCAGGTGGAGATTCCATACATCACCACGTCCTTTGAGTTGACGGTGCAGGCCGCCCGGGCCGTCGCCACGGCACCCGGCTGGGTGGAAACTCTCAAGGACGCGGACACGCTCGGGCGCGTGGAACGGATGAAACTTTTCCTGCGCGAGCACCAGCCGATCAACGACTACGAGCTCGCGCTCAAGCTCCAGCTCGCCGCTTTGATGCCCGATCTCGTGCCGCAGCCGGTGCGCGACGCCGCGACGGCGATGCTATGGCGCCAGCAGCAGCCCGACGGTGGTTGGTCCACGCGGCGCATGTCCGACTTGATGAAGTGGCACGAGACGATGGACCCGAAAGTCGTCGCAATGATCCAGGGCGAGCCCGATGCCGCCGGCCCGGCGAGCGATCCTTACATGACTGCCTTCGCCATCGTGCTGCTGCGCGAGAGTGGCGTGCCCGCCGACGATAACCGCATTCAAAAGGGCATCGCCTGGCTGAAGGCGAACCAACGCGTGAGCGGCCGCTGGTGGATGAAATCGCTCTACCGCGACACGTATCACTACATCACTTACATCAGCACAGCGCAGGCGCTCCGCGCGCTGGCGCTGTGCGGAGAGGTCCCCGCGCTATGAACTCGCTTTTGAAATCCATCCTCCTGCTCACGCTCACGCTGGCGCCCGCGGGCTGGGATTTGCTCGCGCAAAATGTCTCCGCCGAGACCACCACGGGGCTGAAGGAACCCGCGCCGGCTATCGCAAGCGCGGGCGGGGGCAAAGGGCTGCGCGTCTTCACATGCGGCCACAGCTTTCATGTCTGGGTGGTGCCGATGCTGAGTGAGATGGCCATGTTCGCCGGCATCGCAGATCACACGATCGCGGGCAAATCAAGCATCGGCGGCTCGACGGTGATGAAGCATTGGGACGTGCCGGAGGAAAAGAACCTCGCGAAGAAAGCCCTGCGCGCCGGCCAGGTGGACGTGCTCACGCTTTCGCCGATCTGGCTGCCCGAGGAAGGCATCGAGAAGTTCGCGACGCTCGGCTTCGAGCACAATCCGAACATCCGCGTGACCGTGCAGGAATACTGGCTGCCGAACGACGAATACCATCCGGTGTATCCCTTGGACACGCGCAAGAAAGTCGATCACAACGCCGCGACGATGCCCGCGCTGCGCAAGGCGCATGAGCAGTATTTTCACGACTTCGACGAACACGTGCGCGGCATAAATACGAAGCTCGGCAAGCATGTGGTGTTCATCGTTCCCGCCGGCCAGGCCGTGCTCGCGCTGCGCGAGAAAATCATCGCCGGCGAAGTGCCCGCGCTGAAAACCCAGGCCGAACTTTTCCGCGACAACTGGGGCCACCCGACCATGCCCGTGCAAGTGCTCGCCGCGTATTGCCACTTCGCCGTCATCTACCAACGCAGCCCCGTCGGCCTGCCGCTGCCGACAGTGCTCGCGAAGAATCCGGTGTGGGATGAGAAGTTCAATCGCCTGCTCCAGGAACTCGCATGGGACGCGGTGACGAAGCATCCGATGAGCGGCGTCCGCGCGAGCACCGGGAGCAAATGAACGTCCTCCGCGAACTCACCGACCTTAAGGCCGCCGCGTGTGCATTTCTCCTCTTCAGCACCGGGCTCGCGCTCGGCGAGGCGGTGGTTTGGAAGGCGGGCGAGGGTTCATGGGACGATGCGGCGAAGTGGGGCGGCGCGGTGCCGTCGGTCACTTCCGCCGCGGAGATCGCGGGCGATGCGAGCGTGGTGATCGAGCGAGGGGACGTGGCGGTGTCGCGGCTCGATCTGGGGACGCGCGCCGGCTCCGCTGCGACGCTGACGATGAGCGGCGGCGCGCTCGCCACGCTGGAGTTCATTCGGCTCGGCGAAGCACCGGGGTCGCACGGACGCTTCGTGCTCCATGGCGGCCTGGTCCGCACGATGGAGCTGGCCATCGGCGGGCTGGAATACGGCGGGGGCGAAACGCCCGCGTGCGGCGCCGAGATGGAAATTCGCGGCGGCAGCGTGCTTACGCGTTACCTCGAGGTCGGCACGCGCATCGGCTCGGCTCCGCTGCTGCGTGTCGTGGGCTCGAAGGCGGAAAGCATCGTCGCGCTCAACTCCATTTATTTTGCCAACGCGACCGGCAGCGTCGGGAGCGCGAGCGAGATGTGTTTCGATCTGGATGCGGCGGGCGTGACGCCGCTGATTTTGTGGAGCAGGCAGAACGCAATCACGCTTTCGCGAAAGGATCGCGCGGGCCGATGCACGCTGCGCATCGGACTGCTCGACGCACCGCCGCGCGGCGATGTCGTGCTGATGCAGAGCTTCAAGCCGTGCGCGGGCACCTTCCATGATTTGCCCGAGGGCAGCATCGTGCGCGCGGCGCACGCGGGCAGGACTTTCGAATGGCGGCTGACCTATCGCGGCGGCGCGAGCCACTGCGACATCGTGCTGTGCGATCCGCACGAAATCACCGCGAGCGGCGAACGGCTCGCCTACACCAGCGGCCAGCCCGCGCGGGTCGTGCGCGTGGAATCGGCGGCGATCCGGAAAATGTGGGAGGCGGTGTATCCGCACATCGATCGCGTGGCACCGCCGCCCGGCACCGGCACGCTCGCCTTTCCCGGCGCCGAAGGTCATGGCGCGTATGCGCGCGGCGGACGCGTCGGGAAGGCGCTCTTCGTCACCAATCTCAACGACTCCGGCCCCGGCAGCTTGCGCGCGGCGATCGATGCGAAGGGGCCGCGCACGGTGATCTTCCGGGTCGGCGGAGTCATCGAGTTGAAGCAATCGCTCACGATTCGCGAGCCCTTCATCACCATCGCCGGCCAGACCGCGCCCGGCGATGGCATCTGCCTCCGCGGCGCGCCAGACACGCTCTCGCTGGTGAATACGCACGACGTCATCGTGCGATACCTGCGAGTGCGTCACGGCCACACCGGCGACTCGGCTGCGGACGAGGGCGACTGCATCGCTTGCTACAGCGCGGACAATTTCATCCTCGATCACTGCTCGGTGAGCTGGGGCACCGACGAAGGCATCTCCGTCACGCAGTCCAGCGACCGCTACACGGTGCAGTGGTGCATCATCGCCGAGGGGCTGAACTACCGCGGGCACTCGATGGGCTCGATCCTCGGCGGCGACCGTAGCACGTGGCATCACAATCTTTTCGCCCACTGCCGCACGCGCAATCCTCGCTTCGCCGGCCTGTGCCGCGCCGACTTCCGCAACAACGTGATCTACGACTGGGGCGACACCTCCGGTTACGGCGATTTCCGCGCGGCGAACTACGTGAACAATTTCCTCAAGCCCGGCCCCTCCACCACTCAGAAGCCGCCGCGCTTCATTCATGCCGACAGCGTGGTCATGCCCGGCTCGCTCTTTCTGCGGGGGAATGTGCTCGCTGGTTTTCCGGACGTGAGCGGCCACAACCCACTCGGCGCGGCCTTCGATCAGGAAGTCTTTGCCGATGCGCCACACGCCGCTCCGCCGGTGGTCACGCAGTCGGCGGATGAAGCATTCGCGCTCGTCTTGAAAAACGCCGGCGCGATTGTACCGCCCCGCGACGCGACCGATGCGCGCATCACCGCCGACGTGCGCGGTGGAACGGGGCAAATCATTCGCCTCGAAAACGAACTCGGCGCGTGGCCCGCGTATGCAAACGGCAAAGCGCCGCCCGACGCCGACAACGACGGCGTCCCCGACGCCTGGGAGACCGCGCACGGCTTGAATGCGAACGATCCCGACGATGCGAACCGCGCGAACGCGGACGGCTACACAAATCTGGAGAACTACCTCAACAGCCTCGCAACCCATCCGCAGCGATGAAGACACATCCTCCTCACCGTGTTGCGGCTGGTTCCGCTGGCTGCTGAAGTGTTGGCGTCATCGTGATGATGCTCACGCCGTCTTCACCCTCAAAAAATCCCCTCCATGAAAGCGAGCGTCCTCACACTCATCCTCTCGTTATTTGTCAGGCTGCATTCGTCATTCGCGGAGCAGCCCAACATCATCTTCATCTTCGCCGATGACTGGGGCTGGGGTGACTTGTCGTGTCATGGGCATCCGTGGTTGGAGACGCCGAACCTCGACCGTCTCGCTGCCGAGGGCACGGACTTCCAGCAGTTCAATGTGCTCAATCCCGTGTGCTCGCCGAGTCGCACGGCGGTGATGACGGGCCATTTTCCGGCGCGGTATTCCGTCCATCAGCACTTCGCCGCGCCTGCGCAGAATCACGCGCGCGGGATGCCCGACTGGCTGGACCCGAAGGCGCCGACGCTGCCGCGCATTCTGAAACAGGCGGGCTATCGCACCGCGCATTTCGGCAAGTGGCATCTGACCAATCGCAACACGCAAGGCGCGCCCAAGCCGGCGGCGTATGGCTACGACGAGGCGTCCGTCTTCAACGGCGGCGCGGAATGGCCGTCGGCAGATTTGCATGCCACGGCGGCGAACACCGTGGCTTTCATCCATGCGAACAAGAGCCGACCGTTCTTCATCAACGCGTGGCTTCACGAGAGCCACACGCCGCACGTCCCCACACCGGAATCCATGGAGAAGTGGAAGCATCTCGATGCCCAGAAGCAGGTCTATGCCGCCGTCATCACCGATGGCGATAACGCCGTCGGCAAAATCCTCGACGCGCTGAAAACCGCGGGCGTCGCGGACAACACCATCGTGATGTTCTCCAGCGACAACGGCCCGGAATCCACCGCGGCAAAGGCCGGACCAAAGAAGGTGGACGCCGATGCGAACGTGACCGGCTACGACACTTACTACAGCGTCGGCGAAACGGGCGGACTCCGCGGTCGCAAGCGCAGCATATTCGAGGGCGGCGTGCGCGTGCCGTTCCTCGTGCGCTGGCCCGGCCGCACTCCAGCGGGCGTGCAGAACAACACCACGGCGTTCACGGCGGTTGACTTGCTGCCGACCCTTTGCGCGGCTGCGGGACTCACGTTGCCCGCAGACTATCGTGGCGATGGCGAGAACCTCCTCGCGGCCTTTGAAGGCAAGCCCATCCCCCGCACGCGGCCCATCTTCTGGGAATGGCAGGGCAAGAGCGCGGAGCCGGACTGGTGGCCGCGCCTGGCGGTGCGCGAGGGCGATTGGAAGCTCGCGATGAACACCGATGGTGCCCGGGTCGAGTTGCACCGCCTTAATGAAGACCGAGCCGAGACCAAAGACCTGGCGAAGCAGCATCCCGACATCGTCGCCCGCCTGAAGAAGCTCGCGCTCGATTGGAAAGCCACGCTCCCGGAAAAGCCGAATCCCGAATGCATCAGCGCCGCCGACCGCGCCAACGCCCCACCTACGGCGACGAAAGCCGTGCCCAACCGCGCGCCTGCCTTCGCCCGCTGGGACACCAACAAGGACAACGCCCTCACGCTCGACGAATACAAGGCAGGACTGAAGGGCCAGGACAACCTCGAAGCTCGCTTCAAGAACTTCGACAAGAACGGCGACGGCAAGTTGAGCCGCGAGGAGTTTGTCGGCCTGGCAGTCAAGTAACCTTCAAGTCATAGCACCTTGAAAAGCGCGCTCATCACTCTCGTCTCCCTTCTGCTCACGCCGCTCGCGGGATTGACTGCAGCCGAGCAGTCCAAACCCAACATCGTCCTCATCTTTGCCGATGATCTCGGCTATGGCGACGTCGGTTGTTACGGCGCGACGAAAGTGAAGACGCCGAACATTGACCGGCTCGCGAGCGAAGGCCGGCGGTTCACCGATGCGCACTCGGCCTCGGCGGTCTGCACGCCGTCACGCTATGCGCTGCTCACGGGCGAGTATGCGTTTCGGAAGAACATCTGGGGGCCGGTGATGAATCCGAGCCCGCTGGTCATCGAGCCATCGAGGACGACCGTCGCCAGCTTGCTCAAGCGTCGGGGCTACGCGACGGCGTGCTTCGGCAAGTGGCACCTCGGTTTCGGCAGTCAGCCGAAGCCCGACTGGAACGCCGCGCTCAAACCCGGCCCGCTCGAACTCGGCTTCGACCATTACTTCGGCATCCCCGTGGTGAGCAGCCATCCTCCGTTCGTGTGGGTGGAGGATCATCGCGTCGTCGGACTCGATCCGATCGATCCGCTGGTCTACGGGGGCACGCCGACCACGCAGGCCTTTCAGGAAAAGATGATGACGCCCGGCATGTCGGGCGCGAAGGCCGCGCACGCGCTTTACCGCGACGAGGAAGTCGGCACCACGCTGACCGAAAAGGCGACGGCATGGATGCGCGGCCATACGGACAAACCGTTCTTCGTTTATTTTTCCACGCCTCACATCCATCACCCGTTCACGCCGGGGCCAAAGTTCAAGGGCAGCAGTCAGGCCGGCATCTATGGCGACTTCATCCAGGAGCTCGATTGGATGGTGGGCGAAGTCCTACGCACGCTCGATGAACTCAAGCTGCGCGAGAACACGCTCGTCATCCTCACCAGCGACAACGGCGGGATGCTGAACATCGGCGGGCAGGAGGCGTGGAAACTCGGACACCGGCTCAACGGCGACCTGCTCGGGTTTAAGTTCGATGCGTGGGAAGGTGGCCATCGCGTGCCCTTCATCACCCGCTGGCCGGGAAAAATCGAAGCAGGTTCGACCTCGGATCAACTCATCTGCCACGTGGACCTGCTCGCCACCATCGCGGCGCTGACCGGAGCCACGCTGACCGCCGCCGATGGGCCGGACAGTTTCAACGTCCTCCCGGCATTGGTAGGCAAACCCTCCGAACCAATCCGCACTCAACTCGTCCTCGCTCCGCAAAAGGAGAAGAACCTGGCCCTACGCGAGGGCCGCTGGCTTTACATCGGAGCGCAGGGCGGCGGCGGGTTCACCGGCAAAAAGCCCGGCGACCACGCTCTCGGCGGCCCCGCTGCACTCAAGTTCAGCGGCGAAAAAAATAGCGACATCGCTGACGGCAAACTCAAGCCCGACGCACCCGCCGCCCAACTTTACGACCTCGCAGCCGATCGCTCGCAATCGCGCAACATCATCCGGGAGCATCCCGAACAGGCAGCGCTGATGGCCAAACATCTCGCCGACTTGCAACGGAAGCCCCGGAGCGCGCCGCCATTCTCGAAGCCGTAACCTGCTCGCCAATCTCGAGCAAAACACCATGAAACACACCATCGGCCTCATCGCCGCACTGCTGCTCGCGCCACTCGCCGGATTGACCGCGGCCGAGCCATCCAAACCGAACATCGTCTATATCCTCTGCGACGACCTCGGCTATGGCGACGTGCATTGCCTCAATCCGCAGCGGGGAAAGATCGCGACGCCAAATCTCGACAAGCTCGCCTCGCAGGGCATGACTTTCACCGATGCACACAGCGGCTCGTCCGTCTGCACGCCCACTCGCTACGGGCTGCTCACGGGGCGCTATGCGTGGCGCACGCGGCTGCAGAATGGCGTGCTCGATGATTATGTGCAGCCGCTCATTGCGGCGAATCGCCTCACGGTGCCAGCGCTGCTGAAACAGAACGGCTATCACACCGCCATCCTCGGCAAGTGGCATCTCGGATTCACCATCGAAGGCACCGTCAAGTCGGAGGACAAAGGAGAGAAGGCCAAGGCTGCGACGAAGAAAGGCAAAGGCGAAGGGAAGCTCATGGGCGCGCCGCTTGATTCCATCACGAAGGACGGCCCGGTGACTCGCGGCTTCGATGGGTTCTTTGGTTTTCATCACGCCCGCATGATGAAATCGGTCTTTGAAAATGATCGCATCACACAACTCATCGAGCCGGTGGACATGCTTCCCGCGCTCGTGAAACGCAGCTCCGAATACATCGCCGGGCGGGCAAAGTCCGGGCAGCCATTCTTTCTCTACCTCCCGCTGAACTCGCCGCACACGCCCATCGTACCGTCGAAGGAATGGCAGGGCAAAAGCGGGCTCGGCGATTACGCCGACTTTGTGATGCAGACGGACTGGGCAGTGGGAGAAGTGCTCGCTGCTTTGGACAAGGCAGGCGTGGCCAACAACACCCTCGTCATCTTCACGAGCGACAATGGCTGCTCGAAGGCAGCGGGGATCCCCGCATTGCACGCGAAAGGCCACTACCCGAGCGCCGACATGCGCGGCTCCAAGGCGGACATCTTTGATGGTGGTCACCGCGTTCCATTCATTGCGCGCTGGCCGGATCGGACGAAGGCGGGCAGTCGCTGTGACCAGACAATCTGCCACACCGACCTCATGGCGACCTGCGCCGACATCCTCGGTGCGAAGCTGCCGGACAATGCGGGCGAAGACAGCGTGAGCATCCTGCCCGCGCTGCTCGGCACGGACAAAGCACCGCTGCACGAGGCGGTCGTGCATCATTCCATCAACGGCTCGTTCGCCATCCGGCAGGGAAGCTGGAAGCTGGAGCTATGCGCGGACTCCGGCGGCTGGAGTGACCCGAAGCCCGGCAGCAAAGAAGCCAAAGGCCTTCCCGAAACCCAACTCTACGATCTCAGCGCCGAGATCGCTGAAACGAAGAACCTGCACGCCGAGCGTCCCGAAGAAGTTGCGCGCCTCACCAAGTTGCTCGAGCAAATCATCGCCAATGGCCGCAGCACTCCCGGCGCGAAGCAGGCCAACGACGCCGCGATTCAAATCCGGAAAAAGGCGGGCAAAGCGGCAAACGATTAACTCAATCCAACTCATGAAACACACGCTCGCACTCATCACAGCCTTGCTCCTGGCACCGCTGACCACGCTTCAGGCCGCGTCGGCTGCGCGGCCGAATATCCTTCACATCCACGCCGACGACCATCGCGCCGACGGTGCGCGTGCGCTCGGCACTCCCTTGCTCCAGACGCCGAATCTCGATTCGCTCGTCGAGCGCGGCATGACCTTCACGCGTTGCTACACCTGTCGCGGTGACGTATGCGGACTTTCCGGTCGTGGAGTGGACGCTGTGGCTCAAGAACACGGGCAAGGCCAATACGCCCGTCATCGGGAACGCGGCACAGTCGAACCCGCCTTCCCGCCGCCACCAGACCGCCAGAGATAAAGCCCGCGAAGCCGCCAGGGTGAAGGCCGAGGCGGAAGGGACGGCGAAGGCAACGCCCAAGCCATGATGACCGCTCACTTCGCATCTTAACGGGCAAGAAAGTAGAGCAGGAAAGCAACTCTCGCACTCCTCATCCTCCTCTGAGTCGGGCATCACGAGGATGATGTTGGGCTGGGTTGATTCGGCGGCATTTACCTCACGCAGAGGAGCGGCGATGCTGACGACATGCCCCGCACCGATCACGCGCTCGCGGCATCCCCGCGATCAGAAAATGAAAGCTGCCAAGCTCACCTGCCCATGGCAAAACCCACGCCATGCTGCGTTCCCTCAGCACGCTGTTCGCAACAGCGCTCGCTCTAGCCGCGGCCGTTGCCGCTTTGAGACGAACTTGGAAAGTGAAACATGTCCCTCCATCCCACTATGAATCACCCATCTTTCACCCGACGCCAGTGGCTCGGGACCACGGCAGCGGCGGCGGGGAGTTACCTGTTGCCGCGTCCTCGCAGACTGAATGCCGCGATCTCGGACCTCGCGGAGACGGAGCATTTCTTTTATCGAGGCGCGCCTGATGGTCCCTACATCGACTCGCAGCGCGGCCACAAGGCCTTCGGGTTCGGCAGCGGGAAGATTTTCCTCTCGGAGGACAATGCGAAGACGTGGGCGTACAGCGCGGAGTTTGCCGACGCGGACAAGATCACGTTCAGCGTCATCTTGAATAACGGGAACATCATCTTCGCCACGAGGGCGCATCTTTTTCTGAGCACGGACAATTTGAAAACGCATCGCGCCATCACGGTGAAGCGAGCCGATGGCAGCGACTACCTCCCGCACACGCCGGTGAATCCCGAACTGCCCGGCTGGTATTTCCATTCGCTCGATGGCGAGCACTGCTTCGAGGTGGAGGGCCGGGAGATGCTCGTGTGGGGAAACTACTGCAACGTCATCGGCGGCGCGGTGCCGGTGAACATCTACTACTCCACCGACAGCGGCGAGACGGTGAAGCTCGCGTATTCGTTCGGACGGAATCCGCACTTCCAGCAAAAGGGCGCCGCGCCGGATGCGCCGATGCTCGGCGACGCGACGAACACGATCATCGCCCGCCACGTGCACAGCGTAACGTGGAATCCCGCCGAGAACGCCTTCTACGCCTGCACCGGCGACATTGACCGCGGCGATGGCAACGAGTGCCACTGGCTGCGCGGCACCTACGACGCGAAGGCCGACACGTGGCAGTGGACGGTGCTCGTCACCGTGAACTCCAACTCACGATTCAAGTCCGGCGGCATCAATTTCGTGGGCGGGAGGCTGTATTGGATCGCCGATGCGAACGGGCCAAAATTCGGCCGCGAGCACGATCGCGGCATCTTCACCTGCGCGCCCGCGGACATCGCGGACACATCGAAGCACACGCTGCTCTTCAACCCGAAGTTCGAGTCGGCGAACATGCTCATCCAGGACGGCGTGATGCTCGCCACGCACTGCGCGCCTGCATCGACGTATGCCTGCGGCATCATCTACTCGCCGGACATGGGGAGGACGTGGGCGCAATACGACCTCAAGGAATTCGGCCCGCGCTCCGGCTGCCGCATCCACAAGAAGAATGGCGACGGCTGGTTCCGCCTCGACTTGCGCAAAGGCTGGATCGACCGCGCCGAGGTCATCTTCATCAAACCGAAGGCATGAACCGCATCCCCGCCCTCGTGGTGTCGCTCGGCGTCCTTTGCGGTGATCTGGCCGCGTTTGAATCATGAAAAGCATCCTCATTCTCCTTTCGTCATTTGCCATTCTGCATTCGTCATTCGCGGCGCCGCCGAACATCCTCATCCTCCTCGCCGACGATCTCGGCTACGCGGACCTCGGCGTGCAAGGCTGCACGGACATTCCCACGCCGCACATCGACAGCATCGCGAAGAACGGCGTGCGCTGCACGAGCGGCTACGTCAGCTCGTGCATGTGCTCGCCGAGTCGCGCGGGCTTGATGACCGGGCGCTCGCAGTCGCGCTTCGGGCACGAGATCAACTGGGAAGGCAACGGGCCGTCGGGCGGGAAGGGACTGCCGCTCACGGAGAAAACTTTTCCGCAATTGCTGAAGGCGGGCGGCTATCGCACGGGCGCCGTCGGCAAGTGGCACCTCGGCAACGAGCCGCACTTCCACCCGCTCGCGCGCGGCTTCGATGAATTCTTCGGCTTCCTCGGCGGCAGTCACGACTACCTCACGGACTGGCGCGCGGACAATCTGCTGCAACGCAACCGCGCGACGATCGGCGCGACGTCGAAGACACCCGACGACTCGCGCTATCTCACCACCGTGCTCGGCAACGAGGCCGCCGCGTTCATCCATCGCAACAAGGAGCAGCCGTGGTTTCTCTACGTCCCTTTCAACGCGCCGCACACGCCGCAGCAGGCCACGAAGGTGCTGCTCGCTCGCTTCGCCCACATCGCCGACGAGACGCGCCGCAACTACGCCGCGATGCTCGCCGGCCTCGACGACGCCGTCGGCACGGTGCTCGCGCAGCTCCGCGCAGACGGCCTCGAGGAGAACACGCTCATCGTCTTCCTCAGCGACAACGGCGGCCCGCTGGAGCGCAACGGCTCCCTGAACACGCCGCTCTCCGGCGAGAAGGGCACGATGTTCGAGGGCGGCATCCGCGTGCCCTTCCTCATGCAGTGGAAGGCGAAGCTGCCCGCGGGAAAAATCTACGGCCGCGCGGTGAGCAGCCTCGACCTGCTCCCGACCGCGCTCGCGATCTCCGGCACGCCCTCGCCGGGCGAGGTCGCCTTCGACGGCGTGAACATCGTCCCCTTCCTCACCGGCGAACGCAGCGGCGATCCGCACGACTTCCTTTTCTGGAGGATGAAATACCGCCGCATCTGGGCCGTGCGCGCGGGTGACGACAAGATCGTGATGCAGGCGCAAGGCAAAGCGCCGCACCCCACGAGCAAGGCGCCGCGGCTCGTGAATCTCGCCAGCGACGTGAAGGAACTCACCGACCTCACCGCACAAAAATCGGAGCGCGCGAAAGAACTCCGCGCGCGCTTCGACACCTGGAACGCGACGCTGCCCGAGCCGCTGTGGCAGCCGGAGCGCGGCGACAAGTGAGTGTGCCGTGAGTTGAACACCCGCCCAACGAATATGAAACGCCTCTTCATTCTCACCATCCTGCTGCTGACTCCGCTGACGATGTTCGCGCAGGACGCCATTGAATCCTTCATCGCCCAAGCCACCGCCGAAAACCCGCGCAACTCCGAGGGCGACATCATCACCCTCCGCGATGGCGCGATCTTCGCCGCGTGGTCGCAGTTTTACGGCGGCGCACAGGACCATGCACCGGCACGCATCAGCGCCGCGAAGTCCACCGACGACGGACGCACCTGGAGCACGCCATTCACCATCCAGGAAAACCAAGGCAAGGCCAACGTCATGTCTGTGAGCCTCGTCCGCTCGACCAGCGGTGACGTGTTGTTTTTCTACCTCATCAAAAACTCCCTCAGCGACCTCAAAGCCTATGTCCGCCGCTCAACCGACGACACGCAGACCTGGAGCGCACCCACCCTCATCACCCCCGAGCCTGGCTATCATGTGATGAACAACGCCCGCATCCTTCAGCTCAAATCCGGCCGCCTCCTCGCACCCGTCGCCACCTGCGGCACCGTCTTTGGCAAAGACGATCCCTTCCGCACCGTCGTCTATCATTCCGACGACGATGGCAAAACCTGGCGACGCGGCACTACCTTCCTCACCGCTCCAAAACGCGGCGCGATGGAGCCCGGCCTCATCGAACTCAAAGATGGCCGCGTCATGCAAATCATCCGCACCCAGACCGGCTACATCTGGCACGCTTACTCCAGCGACGGCGGCGATACCTGGACCGAAGCAA
>JANOAZ010000059.1:0-44372 GCA_031411395.1 Chthoniobacteraceae bacterium | reverse complement strand
CGACGTGGACGTGGTGCTGCTCACCACGCCGCCGGGATTCCGCGCGGAGCACTATGAGAAAGTGGTGAAGGCCGGGAAGCACGCCTTTGTCGAGAAGCCGATCGCGGTGGATGCACCGGGGTATCGCCGGTTCCTCGATGCAGTGAAGGTGGCGAAGCAGAAGGGACTCGGCTTGCAGTCGGGCTTTTGCTGGCGGTCGCACTACCTGGAGCGTGAAGTCTATAAGCGCGTGCTCGGCGGTGACCTCGGCCAGGTCATGGCGGCGCACGGCACCTATCTCGGCGGGACGCCGTGGACCAAGCCACGGCAGGAAGGCTGGAAGGATCTCGAATACCATCTGCGCAACTGGATCCACATGACGTGGCTCTCCGGCGACCACCTGATCGAGCAGGCGATTCACACCGTGGACAAGATGTGCTGGACCTTCGACGACGCCGCGCCGGTGAGCGCCCAGGGCATGGGCGGGCGCCAGCAGCGAGTCGAGGAACAATACGGCAACGGGTGGGATCACTTTTCAATCGTCTATGACTACGGCGAGGAACGCCGCGGCTTCATCATGTGCCGCCAGCAAGCGGGCTGCTGGGGCGATGTCTCCGACTACGTCTATGGCACGAAGGGCACGCTGCGGAAAAAGAGCGGGAGCACGGCGACGATCAAATTTGCCGATGGCAATTCCTGGAAATACGACGGTCCGAAAAACGACATGTATCAAACCGAACACGACGAATTCTTTGCCTCGATCCGCGCCGGCAAGCCGCTGAACTTCGGCGAGAAGGTCGCGCACTCGACGATGGTCGGCATTCTCGGCCGCATGGCCGCCTACACCGGGCAACCCGTGACGTGGGAGGATGCGATCAAGTCCAACGAGAAACTCGGCCCGGAGAAGCTTGATTGGAATATGACGCTGCCCGTGCAGCCGGCCGCGATGCCGGGGCGGACGAAATTTGCGTAAGCCGCACGAACCAACCGCCTCACTCCCATGACCCGCCGCACCTTTATCCACGCCACCGCCACCACGCTCGCGGCTCACGCCTTCGCCGCAGATGCACCGAAAAAGCGCAAGCTCAAGAAGGCGATCAATCTCGGGATGTGCAAGGACGGCAAGTCGGTCGCGGAGAAATTTCAGATCATCAAGGACGCCGGCTTCGACGGGATCGAGATCAACCGACCCGACGCCGTACCGATCGATGAAGTCATCAAGGCGCGCGACGCGAGCGGACTGGAGATCGCGGACATCATCTGCACCACGCACTGGGGCAAGCCGCTCAGCCACCAGGATCCCGCGGTCCGCGAGCAGGGCTTCAACGGGCTGAAACTCGCGCTGCAAGACGCCGGGGAACTCGGCTGCAAACGAGTGCTCCTGGTGCCCGGAGTCGTGAACAAGGATGTCGCTTACGACGAGTGCTGGAAACGCTCGGTCGAGCACATCAAGCGCGCGGTGGAATTTGCGGAGAAGGCGAAATGCCACATCTGCATCGAGAACGTGTGGAATCAGTTCATCATGAGTCCGCTCGAAGCGGGGCGCTTCCTCGATGAGATCGGCAGCCCATGGGTGGGATGGCACTTCGACATCGGCAATGTCGTGACCTACGGCTGGCCCGAGCAGTGGGTGCGCATCCTCGGCCCGCGGATTCTCAATCTCCACCTCAAGGAATACAGTCGCAAAAAGCGGGACGCCGAAGGCCCGTATGCGGGATTCAAAGTGGAGCTCGGGGAGGGCGATGTGGGCTGGGCGGAAGTCATGAAGGCGCTCGATGAAATCGGCTACGCGGGCTACGGCATCGCGGAGGTGCCGGGCGGGGATACGGCGCGAGTGAAATTCCTCGCCCAGCGCATCGATGAGCTTTACGCGCGGTGAGGCGGGCGCGGTGCTGCGCGCGACATGAAGAGTCTTCTTATTTCCCTGACCGCGCTCCGCCTGCTCTGCGGCGCGGGGATCGCGGCCGATGCGGATCCGGCATCGTCTGAAATCGCGCCGTTCTTCCGGCCACCGGCGGAGTTTGCGGGTAAGTTCGGGAGCTATGCCTCGCCGCTGAAGTTCTACGACGGACGGCAGGTGCGGGACGCCGCGGACTGGAAGAATCGCCGGCAGGAAATCCTCGACCGCTGGCACAACCTGCTCGGCCCTTGGCCGCCGCTGATCGAGCGACCGCAGTTGGAGCACATCGAGTCGGTGCCGCGGGAGAATTTCACCCAGCATCGAATCCGCGTGGAAGTGGCGCCCGGCCAGAAGCTCGACGGCTACCTTCTGGTGCCCTCCGGACGCGGGCCGTTTCCCGCGGTGGTGGTGCCTTTCTACGACGCCGAGACCAGCGTCGGATTGAAGGGCGAACTGCGCGACTTTGCCCTGCAACTGACGCGACGCGGGTTTGTCAGCATCGCGATCGGTTCGCCCGGGGGCGATGCGCGGCGGCCGGAGATCGGCGCGGCGCAATGCCAGCCGTTGTCCTTCCTCGGTTACGTCGCGGCGAATTGCTACAATGCGCTCGCGACGCTGCCGGAGGTGGATGCGCAGCGGGTCGGGATCGTCGGCCACTCCTACGGTGGAAAATGGGCGATGTTCGGCTCCTGCTTCTACGAGAAATTTGCGTGCGCGGTATGGTCGGACCCGGGGATCGTTTTCGATGAAACGCGGACGAGCATCAACTACTGGGAACCGTGGTATCTCGGCATCGAGGCTGGCCGCACCCGCCAGCCCGGACTGGTCACTCCCCAGAATCCGCGCACCGGCGCCTACACCCGGCTCATCGAGCAGGGACGCGACCTGCACGAGTTGCACGCGTTGATGGCTCCCCGGCCCTTTCTCGTCTCAGGGGGTGCGGAGGATTTCCCCGCGCGCTGGGTGGCGCTCAATCACGCGGTGGCGGTCAACGAGTTCCTCGGATTCACGGACCGCGTGGCCATGACCAACCGCCCGGCGCATCCGCCGACCGCGGAATCGAACGAGCAGATCTACGCGTTCTTCGAGCATTTCCTCAAACCCGCGAAGCCCTGATCCATCCCCGGATCGGCGCGAGCGTGAGGTCAGAAACTCTGCGCGAAGAAGTAGATCCACCACGCGGCGGCCACCACGCAGAAGGTCACGGCGACGCCCCAGATGCGGCCCAGCCAGCTCCACCCAAAAAACACCACCGCCAGTGCGCCGAGTGCCGCCAGGGGGATCATGGCACGCGGGTGGTTCGACAAATTATCCAGCACCCGCACCAGCCGCGGCGCGAGGAGGAGCGCAAACCCGACCTGGGCAAGGACCGCGGTCAGCAGCAGGCTGCGCGCGCCGAAGGCCATCCGCGGAGATTCCAGCCCGTGAGGCTCCTCTGGCGTTCGCGTGACGTTCCGCCTGGGCAACTCACCGTCGAACAGGGTCGTCGGAGGGGGCAGGACCGGCTTGGCCGGCGGCGTTTCCCCCGGCGGAGTCGGATCGGTCTGGCGCGAACCGGGGAGGCGTCGGGACCGCATTATCGAACGACCGATCTGCCGGCGACGCGACCGGTCACGGGCAAGGTTGGGCTGGAAGTCAGCGCACGGACGGAAAGCTTGGGGCTCAGCATTGGATGGTGATGTCTGGACTTCGATCGGAACTGCTGGCCGGCGAGAAGCCAACTCGCAGGAGAGGCGCCGATTGATTTTCCAAGGGCGCCCCTTTTGAGCAGGCATCTCGACGGGCATCGCCGGCCGCAAAACGTGCCAAGTCCTTCCCCGCCCGGCAAGTGATTTGTCCGCGGCGAACGGCGCCCACGAACCGGCGGATCGACAGACCGCGGGCGCGGAAGGCTGAAAAACAAAGGCGCGGCAGCGAATTCCCCGTTGACAGCTTTTTGAGCGCCCGCTCTCATGGCGCGCTTCGCACCCCCGGCGAGCACCCGGCCCCACCCATCGCCCTTTTTCATGCCCAGTAAGAAGATCAACGTTGCCATCGTCGGACTCGGATTTGGCGCGGAATTCATCCCCATCTACCAGCACCATCCGCAGGCGAACATGATGGCGATCTGCCAGCGCACGCCGGAAAAGCTGAACGCCGTCGGCGACGCCTATGGCATCGAAAAGCGCTACACGAAGTTCGAGGATCTGCTGAAGGATCCGGCGGTGGACCTGGTGCATATCAATTCGCCCATCCCCGATCACGGCTGGCAGAGCATCGCCGCGCTCAAGGCCGGCAAACACGTGGCCTGCACGGTGCCGATGGCGACCAATCCTGCCGAGTGCAAACAGATCGTGGATCTGGTGAAAAAGACCGGCCTCAAATACATGATGGCCGAGACCGTGGTGTATGCGCGCGAGTATCTCTTCATGAAGGAACTGCTCGATGCGGGGAAGCTCGGGAAGTTGCAGTTCGTCCAGGCGAGCCACCAGCAGGACATGGACGGCTGGCCGAACTACTGGCCCGGCCTGCCGCCGATGTGGTATGCCACCCACTGCGTCGGTCCGGTCGCCGGGCTCATCGGGCAGCCGGCGGAGTACGTCAGTTGCTTCGGCAGCGGCACGGTGCGCAAGGAATTGATCAAGCATTACGGCTCGTCCTTTGCCGTGGAGACGGCGCACATCAAGTTTGCCCACACGGATGTGAACGCGCGGATCATCCGCAGCCTTTTCGACACTGCGCGGCAGTATCGGGAAAGCATCGACGTGTATGGCAGCAAGGCGTCGGTCGAGTGGCCACTGATCGAACACGAACCGCTCATCCTGCACACCGCCAAGCAGCCCGAGCCGAAGATCCCAAAGCGCGTCAAGACGCCCGACTTCGCGAAGCGCCTGCCCAAGGCGATCCAGCCCTTCACCACCGGCGGCGTCTATGGCGGCAAGGGAAAGAAAGCGCATCGCAGCTTCGTCCAGGGCGCCGGCCACGGCGGCAGCCATCCGCACCTCGTCCATGAGATGATCAGCGCGCTGGTCAGCGACCGCGATCCTTTCCCCAACGCCAGGCAATCCGCCAACTGGACCTGCGTGGGCCTCTGCGCCCACGAATCCGCCCTCGCTGGCGGCAAGATCGTGAAGCTGCCCGCGTGGAGCCTGTAGCCTCGAAACTTCCCCAACCCAACCCAACCCACCACCCAACTCATGTCAGCAAAAACTGAAGGCATCGCACCCAACGCCAGCCGGCTCCTCTGGGCCGGATTCATGGCCATCCTCGCCGCCGGCGTCGGCTTCGCCCTGCGCGGCGGCATCTTCGATAACTGGGCCAAGGAATTCGGCTTCACCGGCGCGCAACTCGGCGCGATCGGCGGCGCTGGCTTTTCCGGCTTCTGCTTCGGCATCATCGTCGGCGGCGTCATCGTGGACAAGATCGGCTACGGGAAGTTGGTCGCCCTGGCACTCGTCTTCCACGTCCTCTCCGCGTTTGTGACCTTCGGTGCGAGCACCCCAGACAATGCCTATAACATGCTTTTCTGGGGCATGTTCATCTTCGCCTACGCGAACGGGACCCTCGAAGCCGTGGCCAATCCGCTCGTCGCCACGCTCTATCCGAAGAACCGCACCCACTATCTCAATATCCTCCACGCAAGCTGGCCCGCGGGCATGATCCTCGGCGTGGTCGCCGGCTGGATTCTCGATGACAAGATGCAGCTTCACTGGAAGCTCCAACTCGCTCTCTATCTCGTGCCGACCGTCATCTACGGCATCATGTTCCTGGGGCAGAAATTCCCCCGTTCCGAAGCCGCCGAAAAGGGCGCGAGTTTCTCGGAAATGTTCAAGGCCGTCGGCCTGCTCGGCGCGGCCGTCGCGTGCTTCCTCCTTTCGAAGTTCTTTGCGGATATCTTCAAAGGCACCGGCAATGGCGACATGATCGGCAACATCATCGGCATCGTGCTCCTGCTCGGCGTCGGCTTCATCACCAAGTTCTCCATCGGGTCGATCCTCCTCCTCGTGCTCTTCGTCACCCACGCCCTCGTCGGCGCGGTCGAACTCGGCACCGACGGCTGGATTCAGAATATCACCGGCAATCTCTTCACCTCCGAGCAGGGCAAGTATCTCTTCCTCTGGACCTCGGCGATCATGTTCGGACTGCGCTTCTGCGCGCACTTCATCGAGCGCACGCTGAGGATCTCGCCCATCGGGCTGCTCTTCATCTGCTCCGTTCTCGCCTGCATCGGTCTGAATCTCGCCAGCACCATGAACACCTTCGCCATGGCGCTCGTCGCGCTCGGCATCTACGCCGTCGGCAAGACGTTCTTCTGGCCCACGATGCTTGCGGTCGTCGGCGACCGCTTCCCGCAGACCGGCGCCGTGGCCATGTCCATCATGGGTGGCATCGGCATGCTTTCCGCCGGCCTCATCGGTGGCCCCGGCCTCGGCTATTGCAAGGATCGCTTTGCTGGAGAGGCGCTGAAAACCAGCGACGCCGCGCTCTTCGAAGAATACCGGGCGGCGGAGCCGTCGAAGTTCCTCAACATCGCTTCCACGGCGGCCTTCGGCCTCGATGGCAAAAAGCTCGGTGAAGCAAAGGACTCCAAGGAACGGACGGCCCAGCAGAAGCTGGTCGTCGAAGCCGATCAGCAAGGCGACCGCCGCACCCTCAAGGCAGATGCGTGGATTCCCGCCGCCATGGCCGTGATTTACCTGCTGCTCTTCCTCTACTTCAAAACCATCGGCGGGTACAAGCCCGTCCACATCGCCGAAGACTTCACCGGCGGCACTCCTGGGCCTTACCAAGCCTGACACACCGCAGAGTTGTTTCCGCAAAGGGACCGGGCTCACGCCCGGTCCCTTTTGCTTTTCCAGGACCCATCCGAGGCGGCTGGAGGGACGCGCTCCGTCGCGTCCGAGTGCCGCGGAGGCGAGTTGGTAGCCAGGTTGGGATCTGGGACGCGACGGAACGCGTCCCTCCAGGCGCCGAAACCAACACGGGGGAGGCACGGACACATGTATTCTCTGGATCGAGCCGCAGATCGTCGTCGGGGACTGTGCCGAATCGCCGCGCCAAAAGAGTGTGCCGCCATGCAAAGGGTGATTGTGCCCCGCGGCCTGCAGCGCAATCTTCCCACCCATGTCCGAACCCAATCCAGCCGCTTCGTGGCAGGATCCCGCCGTCCTCGAGCAATTCCTCCAAAGCGTCCGCGGCACCATCCCTCTGGCGATCGAGCAGGTGGACATGATGCTCCGACTGGTGAGCGCGGCGCGGAACGGGCGCCTCGATCGCTTCCTCGAGGTGGGCTGCGAGCAGGGCGTCCTCTCCGCGGCGCTGCTCGACGAACATCCCCACGCCCACGGCTGGCTCGTCGATCTCTCGCAGCCGCTGCTCAGCGCCGCGCGGCAGCGGCTTCAGGAGCGGCAGCGCGTCCAGTTTGTGAAGGCCGATTTTTTCCGTCCGGGATGGTCCACCGCCATCGCCGACGGTGCACCCTTCGATGCCATCGTCTCCGCGCTTTCCATCCACGTCCTGCCCGATCCGCGGAAGCGCGAGCTCTATGCCGAGGTCTTCGATCTCCTGACTCCCGACGGCATCTTCATCAATATCGAGCACGTCGCGAGCGCCACCCGCTGGACCGAGTCCGTTCTCGACGACTACATGATCGACGCGATCTTCGGCGAGACGATGAAGGCCGCGCCGGGCCGCACCCGCGCGGAAGTGGCGCGCGACTACTACGCGCAAGCCGGCACCACCGCGCTTGCGCCGCTCGAAGTGCAATGCGACTGGCTGCGCGAGATCGGCTTCGAAAACGTGGACTGTTATTTGAAGGTCAGCGAACTCGCGCTCTTCGGCGGGCAGCGGGGTGGGGGGCAATAGGCGGAAGTCAGAAAAAGATCGGCAGACGCGCGCAAGCAGACTGGCTTCTGCTTACTGACTCCTGCTTACTGCTTACCTTCCCCAATGCCCCGCCCGCACCCGATCCGCACCTGGCTCCAGCTTTTTCGCGCGCCGAATCTGCTCACCGTGCCGGGCGACCCGCTCGCCGGTTACCTGCTCGCCTGCTTCGGCGTGGTGGAGGAAAAACTATGGCCCGCGATCGGCGCCAGCATGTGCTTCTACGCCGGTGGGTTGCTCGTCAATGATCTCGCCGATCTCGCCGAGGATCGGCGCGAACGCCCCGGCCGCCCGCTGCCGAGCGACGCCGCGAGCGTGCCCGCCGTCGGGGCCGTCCTCCTCGCGCTTTTCACCTTCGCACTTTACCTCTGCTGGAAGATCGACCGCACGACCTTCGCCACCGGCGGCGCGCTGCTCCTCGCCATCGTCGCCTACAACTGTGGCAGCAAACGCATCCCCGTCATCGGCGTGCTGAATATGGGCCTCTGCCGCGGCCTCAGCATGCTCCTCGGCGCCACCGCCGTTTCGCACGGCGATCTCACCTACCAGCTCATCGCCTATGGCCGGCTCGATCATCTCGTGATCGCCGTGGGCACCGTCGTCGCCTACATCGCCGCCGTCACTCACCTCGCCCGATACGAAACCCACACCGCGCCCCCCTCTTACGCGAAGTGGCTCCCAGTCGCCGCGCTCACCATCGGCGCCGCCTGCTTCGTCTCGCAACTGAGCCCCGCCTCGCAAGGCGCAACGATCCCGCTCTTCCTCATCGCCCTCGTCAGCGCCGTCCAGATCGCGCTCATCCTCCGTCGCGACCCCGCGACTCCCGTTCCGCCCGAAATCGGAAAACTGATCCGCCTGCTCCTCCTCATTCAGGCCGCCTTCTGCGCCGCCGTCGGCGGCGTCGAGGGTTCGCTCGCCGCCGGGATTCTCGTCTTGCTCTGGCCGATCAGCCGCCTGCTCGGCCGCTGGTTTTACGCGAGCTGACCCGAGGCGCGGTCGAATGCGCCACACGCCCCGGAAGCCCAACCGGGGCATTGCCCCGGGCTGGCTTGTCTCAGAGGATGTACCGGAATTCGATTTAGCCACAGACGGACGCGGATTTCCGCAGATGAAGGGATTCGCGTTTCTCTGAATCTGCGTTTCATCCGCGTTCATCTGCGGCTCGTTTTTCTGACTTCCGGTAAATCCTCTCAGCCCTTTCAGGCTGCGGGAAATGGCAGGAAGCAAACCCGCCCTAAAACCGCACGGGGTACGGCAGATCGATAATCAGGATCGCTTCCGTGAAGTCCGTGAAGGTCACTTGCACCGCAACCTGGCGCTGGCGGTTGAAAGCGCGGGTCGCGCCGCTGGAGGCCGGGACCACGCCGAGCACGTTCAGGACATAGACCGTCCTACTTTCGCCGCGGACGTTTACGGCGTCGCCTTCGCGCAGCGCGAGACGCACCGGGCCCTCGAGATCCGCGGTCCAGAGCCCGAGATCGTTGCGCGCATTCACTGTCTGGCTCGGAGTGAGGCGGGCGACGAAGAGCGGGCCGGCAAGCGGCCACGCGGGCAGGGCGACGGATTCAAAGGCAGGAACTTTGCCGCGGCCGTATCCGGCGCGACGTTGCTCTCCCGGGTGACGATGTACGAGGAGTTGGGATACGCAGGACTCAGGTAGAGCACTTCGTCATCGGAGATTTTCACCCCCTTGCCGGCGATCGTGGCCACGCCGGCCACCCAGGTCGCATTGGGGATGAACGTTCCCTGCGCGCCTTTGAGAAGAATTCCCCTGTCCTGCGTCGCGGAGACCGGATCCCGGAAGGTTTTGTAGGTGTATCCTTCGCCAGCCAATCTCGTCTTGAGCGGCACCTGGTCGCCGGCCTGGAGCACGGCGACATTCTGCGTCGAGCCGACGCCCTGCACCGCATTCACCGGCAGCATGGAATTTTCCGTCCCATGCACAAAGACCCCCAGGGTGTGTCCTTTGGTCACGCCGCCGGGACCGGCCTTGAGCTTACCGAGAAAGGTCAGCGTATCGAGCGTCGGGAAGCTCAGGAAGGTCCCCGGCTGGATCCATCCCATCCCCGACGTGAGGCAGGGCACGGAGAGCGTTTGCCACGCGGCGCCGGTGACCTGCCCGGCGGCGTTCAGGAAGTTGAACGGGGCATCCGAAGCCACATCGACAATGACCATTCCGGCGCTGGTGTAACGCGCGAGGGCGGAGGTGCCATCGGAGAATGTGAGCAGGCCAGCGCCCGCCACTCCATTGAAGTTGCGCCCATGTCCGGCCGAGCCAGCCACCGCGCCCAACGTGCGGATCGTCTTGATCCTTTTGGTCCCCACGAGATCGCCTTCCTTGAGGAAAAGCAGCAGACCGGTCTGGGGCGACCAGAGCAGCACCGCGCGTCCGTTCTTCACGCCCCGGAGATTGACCAGCATCACCACCGCGGTGTTTTCCATCGCGATCTGCACGAAGCCGTTGATCCGCGTCCCGGCGAGGCCCGGCACATCCTGATTTTCCCGTGCGATGAGGGTCAGATTCAGGCCGGGGCGTTCGACGACTTCGGCAGTCTTGATCTCCTCGCTCGTCGCCCCGGGAAATGGGAAGGATCAAAAATCCTTTCTACGTTCGCGCTCAGCTTCTGAGTTAACGTGGCGCATGTCCGTGCCATACCTCCTTCGCGTGCTGTGGATCGCGATGCTTTTTGCCAGCGCCCATGCGCTCGTCGCGGCCGATTCTCCGATCTACGAGACGCGCCAGATCGAGGGCTGGACCGTCCACATCCGCACCGAGCTGTTGCGCGATCAGCACGAGGCCACCGAGCACGCGATCGACGTCCTCCGAGGTCATCTCGCGCAACTGGTCAAGGACGTGCCGGCGCCGGCGGTGGCGCAATTGCGCAAGGTGGCGCTGTGGATCTCGCCGGAATATCGGGGCATCGGACCGAAGGCGGAATATCATCCGGGCGAGGGCTGGCTGCGCGAGCACGGGCGCGATCCGGCGATGGTGAAGGGCGTGGAATTCACGAACGTGCGCATCATCGACCGCGAGACCAAACGCATGCCGGTCTTCGTGCTGCACGAGCTGGCGCACGCGTATCACGATCAGGTGCCCGGCTTTGGGAATGCGGAGATCAAGGCGGCCTATGATCGCGCGGTGGCGGGCGGGCTTTACGATTCCGTCGCACGTTCCCACGTCGAAGACGGCCGCCCGAACACCGTGGAGCGCGCGTATGCGCGGACCAACGAACGCGAATACTTCGCAGAAACCACCGAGGCGTTTTTCGGGCGCAATGACTTCTTTCCATTCACCCGCGAGGAATTGGCGAAGCATGACCCGGAGATGTTCCGCCTGCTCGCCAAAGTGTGGGGAGCGCCGGCGGCGGCGAAAAGCGCAGCGGTGGATTTCGTCCGCGACGTGCAGCCGCTCTTCCGCGAGCACTGCCTCGGCTGCCACGGCCCGGAGAAACAAAAGAGCGAATACCGGCTCGACATGCGCGAGGTGGCCATGCGCGGCGGCGAATCGGGCACGGCGGCGATCGTCCCCGGCAAGAGCGCCGAAAGCCCGCTCATCGAGTTTGTCTCCGGCCTCGATCCCGACACGCGGATGCCGCCGAAGAAGAGCGACAAAAAGCGGCTCACCGCAGCGCAGGTGGATGTGCTGCGCGCGTGGATCGACCAAGGCGCGCCTTGGCCGGACAGCGCGAACGTGGTGGCGAAAGACCCGCGCGACTGGTGGTCGCTCAAGCCCATCGTGCGGCCAGCGGTGCCGGGGGCAGGAGTCAGGAGCCAGGAGTCAGAAATCAGGAGTCAGGGGTCAGGGGTCAGAAACCCGATCGACGCATTCATTCACGCGAAGCTGCGGGAGAAAGGTCTCACGCCTTCACCCGAAGCCGATCCGCGCACGCTCATCCGCCGTCTCTATTACGACCTCATCGGCCTGCCACCGACACCGGAGGAAGTGGAGGCGTTCGGAGCGGAATCAATCCGCAATCCGCAATCCGCCGAGGCGGCGGCGCACGGGACAAGTGGAGGCAGGGATACGGGCGAGCCAATCCGCAATCTCCTCGACCGCCTCCTCGCCTCCCCGCGGCACGGCGAGCGCTGGGCTCGCCACTGGCTCGACGTCGTCCACTACGGCGACACGCACGGCTACGACAAGGACAAGCAGCGCAACAACGCGTGGCCTTACCGCGACTACGTCGTCCGCGCGCTCAATGAGGACAAACCCTACGCGCGCTTTGTAGAGGAGCAGATTGCCGGTGATGTGCTATTTCCCGGCACGGCCGATGGCATCGTCGCGCTCGGCTTCATCGCCGCGGGACCGTGGGATCTCATCGGCCACGCGGAAGTGCCGGAGACCAAGACCGACGGGAAAATCGCGCGCCACCTCGACCGCGACGACATGGTGGCGAACACGATCGGCACCTTCACCAGCGCGACGATCCACTGCGCGCAGTGCCACAACCACAAGTTCGACCCGATCTCGCAGGAGGATTATTACAGCCTCCAGGCGGTCTTCGCCGCGCTCGATCGGACGGACAAGAAATACTTCGCCGATCCGGTGCTGACCAAACGCTTCAACGACTTGGAGGCACGCCAGCGCAAACTCGCCGAACGCATCAAGGCGATCGACAAGGAGGCGGAAAAGGCGGCTGGGGATGATCTCCTGAAGCTCGACGCGCAGATCGAGGTCGCGGTGAAAAAGGTCGGCGGGAACACGCGCGGGGAGTTCGGCTACCACAGCGCGATCTCGAAGACGCAGGACGCGGCGAAGTGGGTGCAGGTGGACCTCGGACGCAGCGTGGTGGTGGAGAAGATCGTAGTGCAGCCGTGCTTCGACACGTTCAACAACATCGGCGCGGGATTCGGTTTTCCGCTCCGCTACAAGATCGAAGTCAGCGACGATCCGGAGTTCAAAAGTGCGGCGATCCGCGTCGTGGAAAACCTCGCAACCGACGCGCCGAATCCGGGCACTTCACCGCAAACCTTCCCCACCACGGGAGCGACGGGCCGCTATGTGCGAGTGACCGCGGTGAAGCTCGCGCCGCGCAAGGACGATTACATCTTCGCCCTCGCCGAGATGCAGGTCATCGACTCCACCGGCCACAACCTCGCGGCGAACGCGCCAGTGACTGCGCTCGACTCGATCGAAGCTCCGCCTCGCTGGCGGAAGACGAACCTCGTGGATGCGATCGCACCTGAGCCGGATCGCACGGGAGCGCTGGCGGAATTGAAGAAGAGCCGCGCGGCGATGCTCGACAAGGCAATGCTCCCGGCCACACGGACCGAGCACGCCGAAACCACCGCCGAGCTGGCGCGCGTGAAGGAGGAACTGCGCGGCTTTCCGAAACCCGATGTGGTCTATGCCGGCACGGTGCTCGACGGGACCGGCAACTTCCGCGGGACCGGCGCGGACGGCGGCAGACCGCGTCCGATCCACCTGCTCGCCCGCGGGCAGGTCACGCAGCCGGGCCGCGAGATGGCTCCCGGCGCGCTCGCGATGCTCGACTTCCAGCCCGCCCGCTTTGCACTGCCGCCCGAAGCGCCGGAGGGTGAACGCCGCGCCGCGCTCGCGAAGTGGATCACCGATCCGCAGAATCCGCTCACGTGGAGAAGCGTCGTGAATCGGGTGTGGCAGTATCACTTCGGACGCGGGCTGGTGGAGACGCCCAACGACTTCGGCCGCAACGGCGGGCTGCCGTCGCATCCCGAGCTGCTCGACTGGCTGGCCGCGGAGTTCCGCGACAGCGGCGGTTCGCTGAAACAACTGCACCGGCTCATCGTCACCAGCGCGACGTATCGGCAGGAGTCAGGAGTCAGGAGTCAGGAGTCTGAAATCGACGCCAACAACGCTCTGCTGTGGCGGCAGAACCGGCGCAAACTCGAAGCCGAAGCGGTGCGCGATTCCGTGCTCGCAGTCAGCGGGAAGCTCGACCTCACCATCGGCGGGCCGGGCTGGCAGGACTTCGTCATCGAACATCCCGAGCATTCGCCGCACTACGAATATGGCCTCGCGAATCCCGACGACGCGAAGACGTGGCGCCGCTCGATCTACCGCTTCATCGTGCGGTCGCAGATGCAGCCGTGGATGACCTCGCTGGATTGCGCCGATCCTTCCATTCGCGTGGACCGGCGCAACGAAAGCCTCTCCGCGCTGCAAGCCCTCGCACTGCTCAACAATGGCTTCATGGTCACGCAGGCGCGGCACTTTGCGGAGCGCGTGCAGCGCGAGAAACCGGATCTGCCCGCGCAGGTGGAGCGCGCGCATCTGCTCGCGATCGGCTCCGCCCCTTCCCCCGCCGATCTCGGGAAGCTTGTGGCCTTCGCCCAAACGCAAGGACTGCCGAATCTCTGCCGCGTTCTGTTGAATCTCAACGCCTTCACCTTCGTTGATTGACGCCATGAAGAACGACTCCCCTTTTCATCGCCCGGCAGCGGCCCACCCCCTCACCCGTCGCGAATTCCTCTGGCGCTCCGGCGGCGGACTCGGCGGGCTGGCCCTCGCCGCGATGCTGGGCGATGAACGCGCGCGGGCGGACGACCTTCCGCATTTCGCGCCGAAGGCAAAACGCGTCGTGCAGTTCTTCATGGCCGGCGCCGCGAGCCATCTCGATCTCTTCGACTACAAGCCCGAACTGGTGAAGCGCGATGGGCAGCCGAGCGATTTCGGCGAGCCGGTGGAGGCGTTCCAAAATGGACTCGGACCCTGGCTCAAGCCGGTGTGGGATTTCAAACCCTACGGCCAGTGCGGGAAGATGCTCGGCGAGACGGTCGCGCCGCTCGGCGCGGTCGTGGATGAACTCGCGTTTGTGCACAACATGGTCGGCAAATCGGGCGTGCATAGCGCCGCGACACTCTTGCAGGCGACGGGGTTTCAGCTTCCGGGATTTCCCGGCGCGGGCTGCTGGGTGAGCTACGGGCTCGGGTCGTTGAATGACAATCTGCCCACGTTCGTGGTGCTGCCGGATCATCGCGGCTTTGGGTCAAATGGCGTGAAGAACTGGGACTCCGCGTTTCTCCCCGCGCAGCACAGCGGCACGATCATTTACCCCGGCACGGAGACACCGATCGCCGATCTCTTTCCGCACAAAGCCGGCGGCTACATCACGCCCGCGAGCGAGGCCGCGGCGCAGGAGCTCATGGCGCAACTCAACCACGAGCACGCCGCCACGCGCGCGGGCGATCCGCGGCTGGAGGGGCGCATCCGCAGCTACGAACTCGCGGCGAAAATGCAGCTCTCCGCGCCCGAGGCGCTGAATCTCAAGGCCGAGCCCGAGCACGTACGAAAGCTCTACGGCCTCGACCGCGGACCGCAGACGTGGCCGAAGGAAATCAACGCCGAGGAAGAGGCGTTTTACTTCGCGCAAAAATGCCTCGCCGCGCGGCGACTGCTCGAACGCGGCGTGCGCTTCGTGCAGGTGTGGAGCGGCAATGACAACGGCTTTCCCCGACGCAACTGGGATTCGCACGAAGACATCCGCCGCGACCATGGCCCGCTCTCGAATGGCATGGCGCGCGGCGCCGCGGCCTTCATCCAGGATCTCAAACAACGCGGCATGCTCGACGACACAATCATCCTCTGGACCACGGAATTCGGCCGCATGCCTTCCTCACAGGGCGGCAAGGGCCGCGACCACAATCCCTTCGTCTTCACCAACTGGCTCTGTGGCGGCGGCATCAAGCGCGGCGTCACCGTGGGCGAGAGCGACGCGTGGGGCTACAAGCCGCTCGACCGCAAGCATCCCACGGAGGTGTACGACATCCACGCCACGATCCTGCACCAGCTCGGCATCGACCACACGCGGCTCACCTACCGCCACAATGGCATCGACCGCCGGCTCACCGACGTGCACGGGCACGTGATCGACGCGCTGCTCGCCTAGCGGCCCTGGCCGCCTTGGACTGCGGGAGCTTGCTCCCGCTTTTCGCGGCGGAAGCTTGCTTCCCGTGGAAGGGAGACGGCCCGGACTCCCGGTGCGCTCAGCCACTCCCCACCGCGGAGCAAGCTCCGCCGAACCGCAAACGCGGGAGCAAGCTCCCGCACTCCAAAGCGCTCCGCGCGGCGCGGCGCGCGCGGTGAACGCATCCTGATCCGGGGTGGTCTTTGCGCCAGACACCGGCACGCCTTCCTTCTCCGCCACGGCCTTCCGCCATTCGCGCAGCCGGCAGAAGAGTTCGAACTCCGCCGGCCTGAGCAAGAGACCCTTTGTCGGTTCCTTTATCTCCGCCAGCGTCACCGCGCTCAGAAAAAGCTCGCGGCGATTGCGCTCGGCGAACCAGGCCGCGAGGCCCGCGTTGGCCCGCACGCCCTTGCGAAGCTCGGACACGACATTCGTATCGAGCAGAAATCCGTTCACGAGAAATCCACCTCGCGCGGCATCTCGCGCACCCGCGCGAAATCCGCGTCCGCCCCTCCATCGGGGAACGCCAGCAGCAACGCCTTCAAGTCTGGAAACGCTGCCTCACCCGACTGCGCCTCCAGCTTGTCCGCCAGAAAGTCAAACACCTCCCGTTGCGCAGGCGGCGGGAGCTTTTCGATGGCGCGTGCGATTTCAGCGACGGTGCTCATCTCCACACGATGCACGCCGTGGCTGCAGGCGTCCACGCGGCGACCTCAACTCACCACGAACAGCACCGGGCTCGCCGGGTCGTCGAGATTTGCCATCCTGCTTTCGAGCGACGCGAAAGCGATGCCGTGGTGACGCGCGCCGTGAAGCAGGTAGGCATCGGTCCATTGCCGGTGCCCCTGCATCGAGCGCAGGCCGAGCGTGGTAAAGGGAACTTCGTCCGCCAAAAACACGTGCCCCTCGGCGGCGGTGAATTCGCGCAGCTTCTCCATCGCCTCGGCCATGGTCAGCCGCGGCGGCTGCTCTTCTTTCTGCGCGTTCTTCCAAGGCCGCGTCGCAAACCGCAGGAACCCGCCCTGCGTCGTCGGCGTCGTAGCGAATTTCGCCAGCGACTCCACAAAGCCCCGCGCCGCCGCGTGCGCCACATGATCGGCGAAGACCGCGGCGATCAGCACATTCACATCGAGCAGCGCCTCAGTCGGCTTCGAGGGCATCGTCGATCTCCTCCTGCGTGATCGCCCGGCCCGTCGCCGTCACCAGCGGCAACTGCCGCGGTGGCGGCGTGCCTCCGCGTGCCTTGCTCTCGCGCGTCCGGCGGATGAATTGCTCCAACTCCACCAGTTCCTCGGCCGTCAAACTCGGGACGACGGCTTCGATTTCAGCGACGGTGCTCATAGCCGCACGATGCACGCGGCAGCGGCGGGCGTCAACGCGAGGGGAGACGGCAAGAAGATTCTCACGACCCCTGCGTCGGCTACCGCGCCAGCATTGCTTTCACCGGTGCGGCGGCGGCGGGGGGCGGTTCGCGGAGGGGGAACGCCGGGGGCGTTCCAGCTTCCAGCCCGGCGGTGGGCGCGACGCAGAATGGAGCGGAGCGACATAGCCTGCCGCAGGCAGCCCGAAGGGCAGCGCCGGAGGGCGCTGGCCACCGCCTACCCTGGGAATCGTTTCCCCGGCGGGCCCACTCTGAAAGAGTGGAATCCAGCAGGTGCAGGCGAGGAGCGGGCGACTTCGCAGATCGGTGTCGATGCAATTCCAGGACGATCCACGATACCGCCGAGGCCGCAGGCCCTTGGACTGCTCCAGCTTGCTGGAGCTTTGCGGAGGCGGGAGCTTGCTTCCCGTGGCGGGGAGCGCGTCCGGGACGGGAAGAGCCCGCCGCCGCGGAGCAAGCTCCGCCGAACCGCGAAAGCTCCAGCAAGCTGGAGCAGTCCAAAGCGGGAGCAAGCTCCCGCAGTCCAAGGCGCTGCGCGCCGTCTGCCGTCGCGGTCGCCTTATCGCTCGTGGCGGAGGTGATCGGCCACCGCCTGCCCGAGCTGGCGGCCGACGGTCCGGTAGCCTTCCATGGTGCTGTGCGGCGTATTCCACGATGTCTCGAGGCAGACGGCGACGGTGTGCGGATTGCCGTGCTGGCTGACCCACGCGTTGCTGATCTGCCGCCAGAGCGGGTGATATTTTGGGCCGGTGAAGCGTGGCTGCGGCTCGACGGCGAGCGGGCCATTGATGCGCTGGGCGGCGAGGGCGAGGAAGGCGGTCTGGTTCCGCTGCGCGAGTTCGCCGAGCACCTCGGGGGCGCTGGTGAAGAAGAATGGCCGCAGGTCGTTTGCCGCCGGATTGTGCAGCTCGAGGAAGAGCGCGAGGCGTCCGGCCTTCACGAACTCCAGCAGCCGCTGCTGCGCGGCGGCCACTTCCGGATAGACGGGATGCTCGTCCCAGTCGCGGTTGTGATCGCGCGGGTTCGCTTCCTTGCCGCCGTTGCCGGTGGCGACATTGTCCACGTCCATGATCGGCACGATGAAGACCTCGGCGTGCTGCCGCAGCCAGCTCGCGTCGGCGTCGGCGCTGGTCAGCCATTCGGTGAGACCGCGCGCCACCCAGCTCGACCCGCTTTCCCACGCGTGCTGCCGCGCTTGAATCCAAATGGCCGGCACACCACCACCCGCCGCTTCACTCACCCGCAAGCCCCGCACCGCCCGCCCTTCCCTGCTGCGCGCGAGTTCGAATGTCCCGGCGGCGGGAATCGTGCGTTCGGCCTCGGCGAGCAGCGCATCCGTGTCGCGCGGGGTGAAGGGCGGCCCCCACGCGATCCAGAGCGGACCGCCGGTGCCGGTCACTTCGTATCGCATCCGCGCGCCGTCGCGGTGGCCGGGTTCGGTGTGCTGCCAGGTCGCGCTGTCGGTGGAAAAGGCCGCTCGTCCCGGCATCGCCCACGCGGCCGAGAGCGGCTTTCCCGTGTCCGCGCCGTTGTTGCGCGCCGGGCGATCGCTCCCGCCGAGATCGAGCGTGAGTGTTTCGCCTTTCGCCACACCCTCCACCCGCAGCGACCACCAGCACGGCCAGCCTCGCTCGGGATCGCCGCCCGGCATGAAGCGAATTACGCGCGCCGCCGAGTCCACCCTTTCCACGCGCGCCGATCCGCCTTCGAAGTCGGTGAACACCCGCAGTTTCGGCGGATCACCCGCCCGCACCACGCCAGTGGCCAGCGCGAGCAGGGTGCAGATCGTGCCGGTGAATTTCACGGGATCAGACGGGACCTCCGTCTTCGCACCTCGATGGGAGCGGGTGGCGGCGCATGACGACGATGGCCCCGACGGTGAGCAGGCCGGCGAAGATCAACGCGATGAGAGATTCCGTGGAGATTGCTTTATCGAATGGATCGGAGTGGCGCGTGTACCACATTGCGAAGGCATTCTGCGCGGCGTGGCAAAGCATCGAGGGCCAGATCGAGTCGCAGCGCCACGCGACCACGCCGAGCCACACGCCGAGCGGGATCACTGAAAGCACATGCACGGGATCGAAATGCGACGCGACGAAAAACACGCTGCTCACTGCGATGGCTCCCGCAGGATGCCACCGCTGCAAGAGACGGCGCTGGAGGTAGCCACGAAAAAGTGTTTCCTCGGCGAGCGGTGGAAAGACGCATAGCAGGATCGCGAGGATGGCCAGACCCGTGCCGCTCGCCTTTTGCAGCATGCCGATGATCATCCGCATCGACGTGCCTGGATCATCGAAGATCGACTGCGCGAGCAAGCCGCCGAGACCCGCCGCAAAGTAGGTGCCGCCGAGCAACAGCGGAAACGTGCTCCAGGGGAGAAAGCTCCGCGTATAACCAAGGCGGGGCGCCAGCCGATGCGGCGAAAGAAGCGCCGCGGCCAGTGCCACGAGTAACATGGTCAACTGCGCGGGGAGAATGAGCGCCGCCGGCCCCCAGGGTTGATCGACGAGGCGCTCGAGGACACCCATCAAATCGAAGGACTTCTCTCCCGGCCGAAAGGCGCCCATCGAGATCAACGCGATGACCTGCACGATGCCTCCGACGATGACCGCGGCCAGCACACCGAGGACCGCCACGGTCAGCGCGGACCAAATGCGCGGGGCTATCCGCGGAGGAGGAGGAGGAGGGATCGTTTGCTCATCGGTCATAGGGGGACGTGCAGCTTCAAAGATCCGGGCTGGCGGGGGAAGGAAGATGTGGCCACGCGGGCGCGAGTTCGCTGTCTGAAACCAGGAAGGCGTGCGCTATTACACCTCGACATGGCCCAGCGCGAATCCACGCCACTTTCCGCCGAAGCCCAGAAGCAACTGATGCTGCTCATGACGCAACATCAGCGGCGCATCTTCGGCTATCTCTACACGCTCGTGCCGGATCGGCACGATGCGGAGGACCTGCTCCAGGAGACGAGCCTGGTGATCTGCGAGAAGTATCACGAGTTCACGCCGGGGACGGATTTCGTGGCGTGGGCGTGCCAGATCGCGTGGTGGCGGGTGCGGGCGTCGCGGCAGAAGTTTGCGCGGTCGAAGGTGGTCTTCGACGACAAGGTGCTGGAAGCGGTGGCGCACACCGCCACGGAGCTGGCGCCGGAGATGAGCGCCCGGCACGAGGCGCTCGCGGGCTGCCTGCAAAAACTGCATCCGCGCGATCGCGAACTGCTCATGACCCGCTACGAACCCGGGCTCGGCGTGGAGGAAGCCGCCCGCCGCACCGGCCGCTCGATGGACGCCGCCTACAAGGCGCTCGCGCGGCTTCGCAAACTTCTTTTCGACTGCGTGAACCATCAACTCGCCCACGCGACATGAGCCTCTCCGATCCGGAAACTCTCGAACTCAACGCGCTCTGCAGCGCCCTCTTGGATCACACGCTGGATGCAGCCGGCCGCGCCCGGTTGAATGCGCTGCTCGCGGAGTCCGGGGAGGCGCGGCGTTTCTACGTCCGCAGCATGGCGCTCTCCGCGAGCCTGCACGATTACGCGGGGGAATTGCAAAGCGATGAACCGGAGCGCGTGGTGCGCGTGCCGGCGTGGCGCTGGGTGGTCGGCGGGCTCGCCGCAGCGGCGGCGGTGGTGCTCGCGTTTTGGATTCCGGAAACGCGACCGACGGTCGAGCGGCTCACGTCGGCGAGCGATGACGACGCCTTCGTGGCCACGCTCTCCGCGACGAATGGCTCGCGATGGAAGGGCGACGGCCCGGCGCTCGGGGAGGAGCTGCGGCAGGGGCGGCAGCTCGATCTGGTGTCTGGCTTTGCGGAAGTGACTTTCAACAGCGGCGCGCAGGTCGTGCTGGAAGGGCCGGCGACGCTCGACCTGACCTCGGCGTGGGAAGCGGTGCTCCGGCGCGGCTCCCTGCGGGCGAATGTGCCGCCGGAAGCGGTCGGCTTTCGCATCTCGAATCCCGATGTGGAAGTGACCGATCTCGGGACGGAATTCAGCATGGTGGCTGGCGAGCACGGAGGGACGGAGGTGTTCGTGCTCAAAGGCTCCGTGGAGGCCAGTGCGGAAGGGCGGGCGCAGCCGATCACCTTGCGCGAACAGCAGGCCCGGCGCTTCGATCGTTCGAGCATCACCGAAGTGCGCGACCGCGAGCAGAAGCTGAAGCGCTGGGCGGGAAAGTCGAAGCTGATGCATTTCACGCGGCCCGCGGGGTACGCGCACTGGACGTTCGATGAAGCGGACGGCGCGGCGATCCGCGCGGCGATGATGGGCCTGGCGGGGGACGGATTGATCCGCTCGAAGGAGCCGAAGCGGACGGACGGACATCGCGCACGCGCGCTCCAATGCGACGGCAAATCGGTCGCAACCGCAGACGTGCCACCAGTAACAAAGGCCGGGACGACGGTGGCGTTTTGGGTGCGCGTGCCGGAAGACGCAGCGTTGACCGAGGCCGGGCCGATGCTCGCGCTCGACGGCGGGCGCTTCGCCTCGGTCTCCTGGAATCGCGATCCCACGCAGGGCGCGCTCGGCGCGTTGCGCACGGACACCGATCGAGGACGCTTCGTCGGCACGGCGTCGCTGCGCGATGGCCGCTGGCATCACGTCGCGATCGTGGTCGTCCCCGGCGGACGCGCCCGGCAATACGTCGATGGCCGGCTGGAGGCGGCGGCGGCGAAACGCTTCAAGGGACGGCACAACGAACGCCGCGCACGCGGGGGAGCGGCGGCGGAAATGGCCAGTGCGAGGATGACGGTCGGCGGTGCGCCCGCGGGTGACGGTCGCGCGGGCGAATATTTTCGCGGCGCGATCGACGAACTTTTCGTCGCCGACCGCGCGCTGACCCCGCCGGAAATCCGCCAGCTCCTGAGGGAAAACAAACTGGCTCCTCCGCCCACGATCGTCGACGCGGGGTAGGTCCCCTCCCAAATGCGGTCACCGGGAGCCGAAACAATGCAGTTGACTCGTTTTTCGCCCGCTGAATCCTCGGATCAGTCCGTTTCCACAATCGATGACCTCGCTTATCCCGGTGCTCGCCTGCGCCCTCTGCCTCGCGGCCCTGCCGGTGACCCGCGCGGCCGATCCGGCGGCAAAAGAAAAATTCCACGTGCAGAAAGAACTCTTCGGAAAATCCACTGACGGTGAACCCGTCGAGATCTACACCCTGACCAACGGTAACGGCCTCAAGGCGCGGATCACGACCTGGGGTGCGGGTCTGGTCGAAATGCACGTTCCCGACCGCCACGGGGTGTTTTCCGATGTCACCCTAGGCTTTGAGGAACTCACCAAATACCTCGCGCGGCACCCGCATTTCGGCGTGACCACCGGCCGCTACGCAAATCGGATCGCGCGCGGAACGTTCACGCTCGACGGAACCGCCTACACTCTCGCGACGAACAACGGCGCGAACCACCTCCACGGCGGCGTGAGAGGATTCGATAAGCGCAACTGGAAGGCGGCGCCGGTGAATGGCAACTGCGCGGTGCGCTTTACCTACACCAGCGCCGACGGCGAGGAAGGTTATCCCGGAACACTCCAGGTCACGGTGACTTACTCGCTGACCGAGGCGAATGAACTGCGCCTCGACTACGAGGCGACGACCGACAAGCCGACGATCGTGAACCTGACCAATCACGCCTACTGGAACCTCGCGGGAGCTGGCGAAGGTGAGATTTTCGGACATGAATTGAAGCTCCACGCGAGCAAGTTCGTGGCGGTAAATGAAACGAGCATCCCCACCGGTCGCATCGACCCGGTCGCCGGTGGGCCGATGGACTTCACGAGGGCGAAAGCGATCGGCGCGGATTTTCCAAAGATGGCCGGGAAGCCCGGCGGCTACGATCACAACTACGTCCTCGACCAATCGCACCCGGGCGCGATGACGCTGGCGGCGGAAGTGTACGAGCCGTCGAGCGGCCGTGTCATGGCGATCTCGACGACGGAACCCGGCATCCAACTCTATACCGGCAATTACCTCGACGGCACGGTCACCGGCAAGGGTGGCAAGGTTTACCGCAGGCACTCCGGCTTCTGCCTCGAGACCCAGCATTTCCCTGACTCGCCGAACCAGCCGAATTTTCCGAGCACGGTATTGCGTACGGGCGAAATCTACCGGAGCACCACGGTGCATCGGTTTTCGGCAAGATAGTCGCCGCACCTCCCATGGATGCCATCGATGACCTTCTCAAGCGGGTCGAATCGCTGCCGCCCGCGCCCAAGCTGCTGCCGCAGTTGCTCATCGCATTGTCCGACCTCGATGCGGACACCAGCCGCGTGGTGAATCTCATCACGTTCGACCCGGCGCTGACCGCGAAGGTGCTCCAGGTCTGCAACAGCGCCTACTATGCGCTCCCGACCCGCGTGAGTTCGGTCGCGGACGCGGTCAACCGGCTGGGTTTCCACGGGATCTACATGATCGTCGCGCTCGCGAGCACGGAGGATTTTCTCAAGATGGGGCGGCACACGGCGCTGGACCCGAATGCAATGTGGCGCCATCTCGTGACTTCCGCCTTTTCCGCGCAGCTCTTCGCCAAACGCGTGGGCGTGGATGACAATCTTCTCTTCACTGCCGCGCTCCTGCACGACATCGGCAAGGTCCCGCTCGCCGACGTCCTTCATGGCGACTACGACGCGCTGATCACGGATGCCACCCTCTTTGGTCGCCCGCTGGTGGCGCTGGAGAATGCGAGCTTTGATCTGAATCACGCTGAGGTCGGCGCGCGCCTGATGGAGAATTGGTCATTCGCGCCGGAGTTTGTGGAAGCGGTGCGCTTTCACCACGATTCCACGTCGGCCGGGGACGCCGCGCCGCAGGCGGCCTGCGTGGAACTTGCCGATCTCCTCGCTCACAGCCTGGACAGGGACGAAGATGATCCCTTTGGCGAAATGGAAACGGAGCCGGCACTCGCGGTCACGGGGCTTTCCACCGACGATCTCTTCCGGCAGCGAGAACTGCTGACAGGGAAGCTCGAAGCGATCGACGCGATCTGCGGGCCGGCGAGATAGCGTTCGCCCAATGGCAGTTCCGGCTGCTGTAACCGGGGGGTTCCACGAGCCCAGCCACGACAAGTCGGGAACCTCACTTGGTCACCTTGCAACCGGCATGCACGCGCTCCAGTGCACGCATGCCTTCGGGAGTCACCGGCGTGTTGGGGACGTTGACCTCCTTGAGGTTTTTCACGGCCTTCAGTTTGAGCAGACCCGAGTCGGTGACCTTCGTTCCGCCGAGACTGATCCGCTTTAAGGCGCGCATGCCGAGCAACGGTTCAATGTCGATATCGCCGAACACGGTATTGGAGATCTCCAGCCACTCCAGGTTGTTGAGCTGCGCGATCCCGGCGGTCGCACCTGGCAGCAACTCCGAGTCGATCACCGTCAGTTGCGTGAGACTGCGCCAGCTCGCGAGCGCCGCGAAGTGTTCCTTGCCGAGCGCCTTGCCCTGCACTCGGGTGGAGAGCAGGCGGGGAAAGAACACGGACATCTTCTCCACGGCGCCGGCGTAGTCGGGCAGATCCTGGGTGAGGAACCCGATCGATTCGAGGTTCTTCAAGCCTTTGAGCGCCCCAAGGCCATCGGCGGTGACCGCGGTCCCGTTCAGCGCGAGCCTGCGCAGATTGCGGAGCTTGGCGAGGTGAACCAGCCCGGCGTCCGTGATTTTGGTTTTCCGCAGATACAGTTCATCGAGCGAAGTGATCGTGGAAACGGCCGCGGCTCCCTCGTCATTGAAGCCGGAATAATCGACATCCAGATTCCGCAGCGTCGAGATCTTTGCCAACTGGTCGAAAGTCTTGCCGGTCCAGTTCGGGCCACCACGGAGTTGGAGGCTCTTGAGCTGGGTCAATGGCGCGAGGCTTTCCGCGATCGCGTCAGTGAGCTTGTCACCGGGAATTTGCACGCGCTCCACCCCTTCGAGATCGCGGAGGAATGCCCATGCCGCATCGCCCAACGGCTGATTGGATTCAAAGGTCGCGACCGCGCGCAACGTCTTCAGTCGCTGCATCTCCTCCGCGGTGGGCGGCGTCTTGAATTTCCCGGCATCGATATTCACCCTGAACGCCGGCTTCCCGATCGGGAGCAGCCGCGCATCGATCACGGGCCCCCACTTGTTTCCGTCCTGCACGGTGAGTTGGACGCGGTTCGCGAGCAGCCAGGCGACGGTCTCGCGCAAACCCTGTTTCGCCGGTTCCGGCACACCGGTCGCCTTTGAGCCGATCGGTGGTCCCGACGCAATGGGTGGAGGCACGCTGGCCGGTGGCAGGAGCCAGCTCATGGCCAGTTGCTCGCGCTTCGATTTCAAGAGCAGCGCGTCGTCGAGTCGCTCGCGCTGGGTCAGTAGAGTTTGATTCTGCGCAAGGACCGCGTCATACGGCCCGAAGTGAGCCCGCGCCCGGTCAAAACGGTCGCGATCGAGTTTCGCGAATTGCGCGCGGAAGGCGGCGCGCAATGGCTTGATCGCCGGGAGCGGATTGTCGGAGTCGTCGGCCGGCATTTTGTGGCCACTGTCGAAAAAGAGCTTTCTCTCTTTTCGCCAGCCGAGTGCCTCGTCGAGTTTCGCGGACTGGCTGGTCGCCGCGATCTGCGCATCGATCGTCGCGACGTAACGTTTCCGCAACTCAGCGATCGCGGTCTCGAACGGCGTGATCACTTCCCGCTGGAAATTCTCCTCGAATGGCTTCGCCACCATCGCCAGCCAGGTCTCCACTTCGGGTGAGGCCTTCGGCGGCGGCGGCTCCGCCGCGGCAGGCGCCATCGGCGGCGCCGCGGCCTCGGGCGCGGTTTTGATGAGCATCGCAGCCAGCGCCGTCTTTAAGAAATCCGGGTATCGCTCGAGCGCCACGCCGTCGAGGATCATCACCTCCAGATCCTTGAAATCCGCGTCGCTGGAAAAAAGGCCGATGCCTCCCGATTTGAGGAGGTCGCCCGGGGTCGCGGCTGGAATCGCACGGCCGTTGACGGCGCCGAAAAGCTGATCGCCGACCGCGGCGAATTCGACGGTGACCCAACGGTCTCCGAGCATCACCCACGGTGCCGTGACGCTCCCGAACGGGCGCGACTTGCTGTCTTTCAGCGTCGTCTGGATGAAGCAACTCGGCTTGCCGTCGAGGACGATCTCCGCACGACCAGCCGGAGCCTGGCGCAGCCACAATTGCGCGGCCTTTGGTGCTTTCTCGACGAGACGGATCTTCGCCCGTACGGCGATGTCCCGTCCCTGAATGTGATCGAACTTCACGCTCGTCTTCACGTGGACTCCGCCACCCTCGACGGCGGTCGCGCCGCTGATGCGCCCGGCGTCGAGCGGCACCGAGACCCAGGTGCCATCGCCGGGCACCGCCATTGGCGTCGGCGCCGGAGTGCTCGCCGGCTTTGGCGCTGCCGCCGGTTTCACGGCGACGGTCTTTGGCACGGACGCCGGCGTCGGTGTGGATATCGTCGGCCATTCCGCGACCTTGACGACCGGGGTCGGCAGTGCGTCCGGTTTCTTACCGTGCTGGCCGGCGAAAAATGCGGCGACCCCGAGCAGAACCGCACCCACCCCTGCTCCGACCAAGAGCGGGACAGGTGTCTTTTTCCCCACCGCCTGCGGCGCGCGAGCGGCGGCCGCCCTGGTGCGCGATGGGCCGCTATCGAGGGGCACGACACGCACCGGAGCGGTCGAGACGCGCCCTCCCTTCGCGCGGAGGCTGCGCACCTCGGCGATCGCCCGCATCAGTTCGGCGATCGAGGGATACCGGCCATCGGGCGTACTGTGCATCGCGCGGGCGATGACGGCATCGATCCGCGGATGCACCGCGGCGCACTCCGAGGCGGGCGCGGCATCGGCGTGGGGCAGTTCGCCGGTGAGCGCCTCATAGAGCATGACACCGGTGCTGAAGACATCGGCGCGACGGTCCACCGGGAGGTCGTTGACCTGCTCCGGCGCGAGATAAGCGCGCGCGCGGTCCCGCACAGAGTCCGCCAGCCGGAACCGCGCGATGCCAAAGTCCGCCACCTTCACCGGCCCGTGCTGATCGACGAAGATATTCCCCGGATGAAGCGCCCCATGAAGGACGCCGTGCGCATGCGCATGATGCGCGGCGTCGCAGACCTGCTCGATGATCGCGAAGGTCTGAGCGGGCGTCAGTTTTCGGCTGTCAATGCGATCGCGAAAAGTGGAGCCTTCGACATGATCGGCGATCAGGAAAAGGCGGTCGTCTGCGGTGATCCCGAACTCATGAACACGTACGATGTGCGCGTGGACGAGTTGGGCGACCCCCGGCAGAGTCTTGGCAAAAGTCCGTGCGACGCCGGGCGCCCGGGAGATCTCCAGTGGGAACACCTTGATCGCCACCGTGCGGTCGGCCGCTGCGTCGAAGCCTCGATACACGGCGCCAACGGTGCCCCGTCCGAGCATGCCGAGGATCGCAAACTGCGGAAAAAGCCACGCCACTTTCTCGACCGGCAGCGGCGTCCAGTCCGGCGCGCCCGGTGGTGAATTCTCCGATGCTTGTTCGTCCGCCATCTCAGGATCTCCTTTCAGCATCGCCGACCACAGCGATCCGCGTCACGCCTCTGCGCAGATATGCGGCGATTCGCCGCCGGCAAATCCACCGCGTCAATTTCTCCAAAACAACGTCCTTCATGATCTCAAAACCAGTCACAATCCGACGACACGGCTCCCCACGCGTCAAGTCTTCTGTGCGGCTTTCAAAGGGGCGAGGGGAGCGTCGTCACTGATCCGCGGAGCCGGCACTCCTAGCGAACCCCGGCGCGTGTCTCGGCGGGGGCAAGCACTCCCACAAACCGCGGCGCCCCAACTGGCTGAATGGTGCCCTGGAAGGCCGCGGAAAAACTTCCGCATGCTCCGGAAAGCCTGTGTCTATCAGGCTTGGAACGGGGTTGACTTTTTTCCTCCGTCTGGCAAGTTCCTCGTCCCGAAACGGAAAAGGGGTCTTAGCTCAGTTGGTAGAGCGCCGCAATGGCATTGCGGAGGTCAGGGGTTCGAACCCCCTAGGCTCCACTCCTTTTCCGCCTGCTCCACAGTTCATCGCCCGGGACGCCGCCGTGTCATCCCTGGCTCGATGCGGGCTGGGCAGATGGCTTTCCCGCTTGTGCCCTTTGTCAGGTCGGAAAATATCCGCCCCATGAACAAGCCGTGCGTCCTCATTCTTTGCACCGGAAACTCCTGCCGCAGCCACATGGCGGAAGGCATTCTCCGCCACGCGGCGGGCGATCTCTTCGACGTCGTCAGCGCGGGTTCGCGACCGGCCGGTTACGTTCACCCGAAGGCCATCGCGGTCCTCGCGGAACTCGGAATCGACATCGCGCACCACACCTCGAAGCACATGAATGAGTTCCTCGCTCAGGACATTCACACCGTGATCACGGTATGCGGCAATGCGGACCAGGCGTGCCCGATGTTCCCCGGCCAGGTGAATCGCTACCACTGGGGCTTCGATGATCCGGCGCACGCCACCGGCACGGAGGAGGAAATTACGACTGCCTTCCGGCAGGTGCGCGACCAGATCAAGCTCGTCTTCGAGGCCTACGCCGCGGGGTATCGCGCGGCAGCCACCGGCCATTGAGCCGCCGCCCATCCGGCGCCGCGCCCCCCTCGTTCCGGCTAAGAGGGGTGGACCGAGATTCGATCTAGCCACAGATGCGCGGATTTCCGCAGATGAAGGGATTCGCATTTCTCCGGATCTGCGTTTCATCCGCGCTCATCTGCGGCTCGTTTTTCTGACTTTCCGTACATCCTCTAAGATGGGCTGATTCAAAGGGTTCCATGTGCGTGTATTCCCCTACCCCTCGCGCCGTGCTGGCGCTGGGCACCGCAGTCCTGCTGTGCGCCAGTGTCGGATGTGTGCGTTCATTTTATCGCAAGAGCGCGGACACGGAAGTGGCGCGGGCCATCGCTGCAAACGCCGTGAAGCTGGACGCGCCCGCACTCCCGCAGCAGGTGGATGTGGTCGCCGGTGCCGAGTCGCGGCTCTTCGATGCTTTCGATCCCGATCATCCGCCGATGCCGCCGGACGATCCGCTCGCGCATGAGTTCATGGTGAAGGTGGACGGAAAAAAGGGGGCGCGCGCGTGGCAGCAGCCGGGCAATCCCGCGGTGGTGCAGAGTGCGTCCTGGCGGGAATTCCTGCCGCGCGACAAGTCGGGCACGGTGATCCTCGATCTGAAGGGAGCGGTGCGCGCGGCGATCCTGAACTCGCGGGACTATCAGCAGGAGCGCGAGGATCTCTACCTCTCGGCGCTGGATGTGACTTTCGATCGATTCCAGTTCGCCCCGCAATTTGCCCTCGGCACCAATCCGAACGGCATCGTGAATGGCGAACTGCGCAACGGACCCAGTCCGCGCGCAACGCAATCGGCGCCGATCTTCACCGATGGCAGCGTGCGCTGGCTCGCGGCGACGGGCGGGGAATTCGTGGCCAAACTCGCGAACACCCTGATTTGGAATTGGGATGGCAACACGATGACTCGCACGGCGAGTTCGCTGCTCGATTTCAGCATCGTCCAGCCGCTGCTCCGCTTCGGCGGACGTGAGCGGATTCTCGAGCAGCTCACCACTTCCGAGCGGCGCCTCCTGGCCAACGTGCGGCAGATGGAGCAATGGCAGGAAGGCTTCTACGTGCGCATCGCCGCGGGGCGCAATTCCGGCGAAGGCCCCACCCGTGGCGCGTCTCCGGGCGCGACCGGACTGGGCCTCATCGCCGGCCAGCCGGCAGCCCGCACGGGCGCGCCTGCGGCGAGCGGCTACATGGGCCTGCTCGAGCAGCAGCAGCGGATCCGCAATCTCGAAGCGAACGTCGCGCGGCTGCGGCAGAGTCTAGATCAACTCGATGCCGCCTTCGACGCGGGGCGCATCCCGAGCCGCTTGCAGGTGGATCAGGCGCGGCAGGCTTTGTTCAATGGACAAAGCTCCCTGCTCACCACGCGCGCCAGCTACGAGACACAGCTCGATACCTACAAGATCGACCTCGGCCTGCCGCCGGATCTCCCGCTCGCGGTGCGCGACACTTTGCTCGATCGCTTCACCACGTCGGATCCCGCGGCGACCGCGCTGGATCGGAAATTTGCCACCGTGCAAAGCGAGCTGCGCAATCCCGCGCGAATCGCGGACCAGGCCGCGCTCCGCCGTCAGCTCACCGCGCTGCACGCGCTGGAGCAGCCGCTCGAGTGGCAGCTCAAATCCGCGCGCCACGACGCCGCCCGGCTGCGCAAAGTGATTCCCGAACGGGAGGCGCAGATTCAACTCCTGCGGTCGCGCTCCGATCTCGCGGGGATCAGCATGGAAAGCGCGCGGCTCGATCCCGGCGCGCTCGTCGTGAAAACGAAACAGCTCGACGAACGTCTCGATCGCGCGGCGAAAGAAATGGAGGCGGCGCTCGCCGCGCTCCGCACCTTCGAGTCGGAATTGCCGACTCTCGAAGTGGAACCCGCCCGGGTGCGCCTGAACGAAATCGCGAGCGATCTCTCCGGCCTCCTGCTCGCGCTTTCGCTGGACCAGACCGCCACGCGGCTCGAGTCCGCCGTTCTTCCCCCGATCGATCTGGATGAAGGCGCCGCACTCTCGATCGCGCGCGCCAACCGGCTCGACTGGATGAATGCCCGCGCGCGTCTCGTCGATGCCTGGCGCAAGGTCGGCTACTTCGCGAATCCGCTGAAATCCGCCCTCGACATCCGCATGGAGGGATCGATGGGAACGGTCGGTTCGCGCGACAACGACCCCCTCAGCTTCGACGCGCGCAACGGCTTCCTCCGCGCGGGGCTGCGCTTTGACACCCCCCTGAACCGGCTCGCCGAGCGCAACGACTATCGCGAGGCGCTCATCGATTACCAAAAGGCCCGGCGCGACTACATGCTCTTCGAGGACCGCGTGAATCAGAGCCTCCGCAATACGCTGCGCATCGTGCAGCTCAGCCAGTTCAATTTCGAGCTGCGCCGCTCCGCCGTGCAGGTGGCCATCGCGCAGGTCGATCTCGCGCGGCTGCGTCTCGCCGAGCCGCCCCGGCCCGGCGCGCAGGCACAGTTCGGCGCCACCACCGCGCGCGATTTGGTCTCCGCGCTCACCGACCTGCTCGATTCGCAGAATGACTTCCTCAGCCTCCAGGTCGGCTACGACGTGCTCCGCCTCGTCCTGGATTTCGAACTCGGCACGATGCAACTCGATCCTGACGGCCTCTGGATCGATCCCGGCCCGATGACCCGCGCCGCGCTGGCCTCCCGCACCCCCCGCTGGTCCCTCGTCGCCAGGCACGAAACATCCAAACAAACCGGCCCCTTGCAGCTTTCCCCTACAGAGCCTGCCCTCACCGCTCGATGATCTCCCTTCTCTTCAAACACTTGCGTCCTCCGTTCCGCATCCCCGCGTGGCTCGGCCCCATCGCGGTTCGCGTTCGCCAGCGCCCCGTGCTCTGGAGCTTCGGCGCGCTCACCTGTCTCGGCGCCGCGCTCGTGGCTTCGGGAAGATCTGGCCGTCAAGCCGACTGGAATGAAGGCGAGGCGGCGCCCGTCACGGCGGCTGTCACGGCGGCGCCGTTTATGCAGGAGGTGGTGGAGCGGGGTGAAGTCGAGAGCTCGAGCAATGTGGAGATCCGCTGCCAGGTCCAGTCGCGTGGGCTGGGCACGGCGATCATCCAGATCGTGCCCGAGGGGAAGTATGTGAAGGAGGGAGATTTTCTGGTGAAGCTGGATGACTCCGGCTTGCAGGCGGACCTCGTGATGCAGCAGATCGCGAGCAATACCAGCCGCGCCTCGGTGGTCGCCGCGCAGGCCGATTTCGACGCGACCAAGCTCGCCCTCAAGGAATACGAATCCGGCACCTTCCGGCAGGAGTTGGGCGCGCTGGAAAGTGATGAATTCGTCGCCAAGGAAAACCTCCGCCGCGCGGAAGAATATCTGCGTTACAGCGAAAAACTCGCCGCCCGCGGATACGTCACCGAGGTGCAGCTCGAGGCCGATCGCTTCGCCGTGGAAAAAGCCCGCAAGGAACTCGACTCCGCCTCGACCAAACTCGAAGTGCTGCATCGCTACACGAAGCTCAAGACGCTCAACAAATTGAAGGCCGATGTGGAGACGGCCGAGGCGCGGCTGAAATCCGTGGAAAACAGCCACAAGCTCGACCTGGAACGCCAGACGACTCTCGAGGAGCAGCTCGCACATTGCGTGATCAAGGCGCCGACTTCCGGCCAGGTCGTCTATGCCAATCTCGCCAGTGGCGACCCGCTCATCGCCGAGGGCAAGCAGGTGCGCGAGCGGCAGGTCATCATCCGCCTGCCCGATCCGAAGCGCATGCAGGTGACCGCGCGGGTGAATGAATCGCGCATCGACCGCGTAAAGAAAAACATGACCGTCCGCATCCGGCTCGACGCCTTCCCCGAGCAGGAGCTCCTCGGCACCGTGCGCGAGATCAGCGAGTATCCCCTGCCCGCTGCCTCCTCCTACAGCACGATGAAGGAATACGCCGCGGAGATCGACATCCACGATCCGCCGGCCGGCGTGCGCTCGGGCATGACCGCGCAGGCCGCGATCGAGATCGCGAAGATCGCGCGCGCCGTGCAAGTGCCGCTCCCCGCCGTGCTGGAGCGCGGCAAACGTTTCTTTTGCCTCGTGACGCAGGACGGCGAACTCACCGCGCAGGAAGTCAGCGTCGGCCCCGCCAACGAGCAATCCGTGATCATCAACGACGGGCTCAATGAAGGCGACCAGGTGCTCCTCGCACCGCAGACTTACGAAGCTCGCGTGACCCTGCCGGAAGCGACGCTCGCGAAGGAACCGGCGCAGACGCCGGAAGCGCGGGCCGTCGCGAACGCCGCCACCGCGGCCAAATCCGCCGCGCGGTAGAGTGGGATCACTACGAAAACACGAAGGCACGACGATGCCGAAAGGGATTCCCGTGGCTACTTTCCTCCTGCCTCGCTTCGCGCCTTCGTGCCTTCGTGGTTCAAATAGAAAACCGAGCGCATCATGACCGTCCTTGAGCCCACTGCCCCAGGGGAATCCCGGGTCGAGTTGCGGCCGGCGATCCGGCTGGAAAACCTGCGCAAGGACTATCTGCTCGGCGAGGAATCGGTGCCCGTGCTCAAGGGCATCGACCTCGATATTCCCGAGGGCGATTACGTGGCAATCATGGGTCCGTCCGGTTCGGGAAAAAGTACCCTGCTCAATCTCCTCGGCTGCCTCGATCGCCCCACCGGCGGCAGCTTCTTTCTCGGCGAAGATGACGTCGCCAAGCTCGACGACGATCGCCTCGCCCTGATCCGCGCCTCGCGGATTGGCTTCGTCTTCCAGTCCTACAACCTCGTGCCGCAGCTCACGGTGGTGGAGAACATCGAGTCGCCACTTTATTACCAGGGCCAGGTCACCCCGGAAGGCCGCGCCTACTGCCGCGAACTCGCCGAACTCGTCGGCCTCGGACACCGCCTCACCCATCGCCCACCGCAGCTCTCCGGCGGCCAGCAACAGCGCGCGGCCATCGCCCGCAGCCTGGCCAACAACCCGCGCTACATCCTCGCCGACGAGCCGACCGGCAATCTCGACTCCGTCACCACGCAGGAGATTCTCGCGCTGCTCGACCGGCTCAACAACGACGGCAAAACCATCGTCCTCGTGACCCACGAGGAAGACGTCGCCCAGCACGCGCGCCGCATCGTCCGCCTCCTCGATGGCGTGGTGCAGACGGACACCCGCATGCGCCCCGTCGAAGCTCAGCCGCTCGCCGCAACGCCCGTCGAGGACGCGCCCGCGCCCGGCCTCGGCGCGAGCCTGCGCCTGATGTGGCGCACCGCACAGCTCGGCGTGAAGAGCCTGCTCCTTCACCCGCTGCGCTCGCTGCTCACCATCCTCGGCATCTTCATCGGCGTCGCGAGCGTGATCTGGCTGCTCGCCATCGGTGAAGGCATCAGCGCCAAGGCGCAGCAGCAGATCGCCGAACTCGGCGCCAACAACATCATCCTCACCACGAGCGCGCCCCCGCCGCAGCAGGGCGCGGTGAGGAGCGCCTACGGTGTCACCCGCGACGACTTTGAAAATCTCATCGCCACGATCCCGAGCATCGCGACGGCCAGCCCGATGCGCGAGCTGCCGCGCCGCCTCTTCGGCTACGGCACCAAACAGCTTTACGGGCGACTCGTCGGCTGCAACCCGGGGTTCATGGAACTGAACCGGATGGAACTCGGCCGCGGCCATTTCCTCTCACCTGTGGAAGTCGCGCAAGCCGCCAAGGTCTGCGTGCTCGCGCCCGAGGTCGCGGCGGAACTCTTCGGCTTCAACGAACCGATCGGGCGCTCCATCCACGTCGGCAACGACTACTACCGCGTCATTGGCGTGATGAAACACCGCGGCGCCTCCGAGGAAATCCCCGGCGCCCGGGCGAAGCAGGAATTCTCCCGTGACGTTTACATCCCGATCAGCACGATGTGGGCGCTCTTCCACGACTTCTACGCACAGACCGAGGACGGCATCCCGATCGCCAGCCAGGTGACCCTTTCACTGCACGATCAAGCGCAGGTCCTCGACACCGCCGAGATCGTGCGCCGCACCCTCGCCCGCACCCACGCCCGCGAGGATTACATCATCACCGTCCCCCTCGAACTCCTCGAACAGGCGCGCAACACCCGCCTCATGTTCATCGCCATGATGGGCCTCATCGCCGCCATCTCGCTCCTCGTCGGCGGCATCGGGATCATGAACATCATGCTGGCCACGGTCACCGAGCGCACTCGCGAGATCGGCATCCGCCGCGCGATCGGCGCCCGGCGGCGCGACATCACCCAGCAGTTCCTCGTCGAAACGGTGGTCCTTTCCATCACCGGCGGCCTCACCGGCATCCTCGGCGGCCTGCTCTGTTCGCCCATTGTCGGCCTGATCATGGGTTCGCTCGCCACTGCCTTCCCCAAAGCCATGGCCGCCCTCCCCGAAGTCGTCCGCAGCATGGTCCCGATCATCGTCCCGGTCTCCCTCCCGCTGGCCTTCGGCATCTCCGTCGCCATCGGCGTCCTCTTCGGCCTCTACCCCGCCCGCCGCGCCGCGATGATGGACCCGATCGAGGCCCTGCGGCACGTGGCCTGAGGCTTGCCATCCCCCCGCCAATGCCCGCCAAGCGAGGGTTTGCGGCGGGTTTCACCGCTTGACTCACGAAACTCGCACTTTAGTTTGCGCGTTCTCATCCCTTGGCTGCGCGCCGCCCTTTCATGTCACGATCCCTGTTTCCACGCTTCATCTTTGCCCTAGCGGCAATCGTGCTCGTGTCGCATTCGGCGATCGCGCAGGACGTGCTGAATGGCATCGCCGCGGTGGTCAACGATGAGGTCATCACTTTCTCCCAAGTCCGCGAACTCGTCGGGGCCAAAGAGCAGGCGGCGCGGCAGCAATTGAAGGGCGAGGAACTGGTGGAGAAAGTGAAGGAGATCCGCCTCCAGGCGATCAATGATCTGATCGATCGCCAGCTCATCCTCCAGGAATTCAAGAAGAACAAGTTTCAGATTCCCGATTACTTCATCACTGACCGGGTGAATACGATCGTGCGGGAGGAATTTGGCGGCGACCGGCAGGCCTTCGTGAGGACGATCGAGGCGCAGGGGTTCACGATGGACCGCTTCAAGGAACTCGAGAGGGACAAGATCGTCGTGCAGGAAATGACCCGCTCCGCGGTGAAGCAGAACGTCATCATTCCAGAGGCGAAAATTCAGGAAGCCTACAAGGAAAACATCAGCGAATTCTCGACCGACGAGGAGCTCAAACTCCGGATGATCGCGATCAAGAAATCGGAATCGAGCGCGAGCCGGCGGAGGCTGACCGAGGAGATTCGAGCGAAGATCATGGACGGCGCGGAGTTCGGCGAAATGGCGCACATGTATTCCGACCACACCACGCAGGATCAGTATGGCGACTGGGGCTGGATCAATAAGAAGGTGTTGAACGAGGACCTGACCAAGGCGGCCTTTTCGCTCAAGGCCGGGGAAGTCAGCCGGGTGCTCGACATAGGCGACACCTATTACCTGCTCTTCGCCGAGGCAAAAAAATCGGGGACGCAGCGGCCCTACAAGGAAGTGCGCGATGAAGTGGAGAAACGCCTCATTCAACTGGAGCGCCAGAAGCTGCGGCAGGAGTGGCTGCAGAAGCTCCGGAAGAAGGCGTTCATCAAGATGTACTAGTGGAGGCGCGCGGCGGCAGTTCGCGGGTGATTGGCATCACGCTGGGGGATGCGGCGGGGATCGGACCGGAAATTATCGACGCCGCACTGGCCTCGGGCGAATTGGACCCGCGCCAACAGTATAGACTCTTCGGCCTGCGCGACGCTGCGCCCGGACGACCGACGCCAGCGTCGTCGAGGAATGCAAGCGCCGCGTTGGAGGAAGCCGCACGTCTCGCGCTCGCCGGGGAGCTGGCGGCCGTCGTCACCGGGCCGATCAGCAAGGCGCTCGTGCAGCGAGAAGGATTCGCATTTCCCGGACAGACTGAGTTCTTCGCGGCACGCACCGGCACACGGAACTTCGCGATGTGCCTCACCGGCGGCGCGCTCACGGTCGCGCTCGTCACCGCGCACGTTCCGCTCCGCGAGGTGGCGGCGCACCTCTCCGCGCCGGAGATTGTGCGCGTGGGCGGATTGCTCGCGGAGTTTGTCGCTCGCCGAACAGGCCGCCGGCCCCGAATCGCCGTCGCGGGATTGAATCCACATGCCGGCGAGAGCGGCGCGCTGGGCCGGGAGGAGATCGAAATGATCGAACCGGCCACGCTGCTGCTCAACGGCGAGTGCGGCGACATCGGCGACTTCACCGGCCCGCTTTCCCCCGACACCGTCTTCCACCGCGCCGTCGCCGGCGAGTTCGACGGCGTGCTTTGCATGTATCACGATCAGGGCCTCATCCCGCTGAAGCTCCATGCCTTCCACAGCGGCGTGAACGTCACCCTCGGCCTTCCCTTCCCCCGCACCAGCCCCGACCACGGCACCGCCTTCGACCTCGCCGGCAAGGGACTCGCCCGCCCCGACTCGATGATCGCGGCGATCCGGCTGGCAACGGAGCTCGCATCGCGGCCATGAGCCTCGCCAAGTACTGGAAGTTCTTCGACATCGGGGTGCAGAACACCTTCGTCTATCGCTGGAATTTCCTGCTGCGTTCCATCTTCGGGATCGTCCCGCTCGTGGGCACCGTCTATCTCTGGCAGGCCGTCTTCGCGACGCGCGGCGGGGAGATCGCCGGCTACGAATATTCGTCGATGATCTTCTACTTCCTGCTCAGCGTCTTCGTGGACCAGCTCATCACGCCGACCGAGGACGAGTGGCAGATCGCCGCGGAGATTCGCGACGGCAAAATCAGCGCGTATCTCATCAAGCCGATGAACTTCCTCGGCTACCGCACCGCGCTCTACGTGAGCTACCGGCTGCTTTACATCAGCATCGTTTTCATCCCCATCGTCATCCTCGCTTTCATCTTCCGGGAACATCTCCATTTCCCCGAGCACGGAATCACCTGGCTGGCCTTCGCGGTCTCCACGCTGATGGCGGCGGGCATCCAGTTCCTGATCTGCTTTTCGCTCGCGATGATCGCCTTCTGGGTGCTCGAGATTTCGACGATCATCTTCATCCTCTACTCGTTCGAATACTTCCTCAGCGGCCACGTCTTCCCCCTCGATATCATGCCCGCGTGGCTTCAGGGCTTCATCAAGTGGTCGCCGTTCACCTACGAGCTCTTCTTCCCCGTGCAGGTCTGCATGGAGCGCATCAAGGGACAGGCGCTCGTGGAAGGCTTGTGCATCCAGGCCGGCTGGCTGGTCGTCTGTTACATCGCTGCCCGCGTGCTCTGGCACCGCGGCGTGCGGAAATATCAAGCCGTCGGAGGATGAGCCGCACGTGAAACGGTACCTCGAGATCTACTCGCTGATGATTCGCAACTCGCTGATCCGGGAGATGAACTTCAAGGCGAACTTCATTCTCTGGATGGTGGTCGAGCTGCTCTGGTTCGCCGGGCAGATCATCTTTCTCGAAGTGCTCTTCGCGCACACCGATCGGATCGGCGACTGGACGAAATGGGAGTGCGTGCTGCTCGTCGGCACGCATCAACTCACGAGCCAGCTCTTCCAGGCATTCTTCTACGTGAATCTCGCGGAGCTTCCCGATCTCATCCGCACCGGACGCCTCGATCTCTTCCTCGTCCTACCGGTCGATGCGCAGTTCGCGGTCTCCACGCGCCGCTTCGGCATGGACAACGTGGTGAACGCGCTGGTCGGCGTGGCGATCGTTGCGTTCTCCCTCTTCAAGCTCAGTGTCGTGCCGGCGCTCTCGCAGGTCGTGCTGTTCAGCATCGCGATCGGTTTCGGCGTGGCCATCCATTATGCGGTAATGTTCTTCCTCGCCACGATCGCGTTCTGGATCGTTCGCGCGCAGGGCCTGATCTACGGCTACTACAATGTCTTCAACATCGCCCGCTACCCCGATGTCGTCTTCCGCGGCGTGTTCCGCTTCATCTTCAGTTACCTCATTCCGGTGATCATCGTCGCGAATGTCCCCACGCGCACGCTGGCCCGCGCTTTCGAATCGCCGTGGCCGGGCCTCGCGCAGCTTGCCGGAGCGACGATTTTCGTCGTCGTCGGGACGCGCGCGTTCTGGCATTTCGCGCTCCGCCGGTACTCGAGCGCGAGCTCGTGAAAATAGGGCATCGCGGGTGCTCTATGAGGTGCAAAAAAGGGCTGAATTCCCCTTGCAGTGGGGAATGAAAGCCCGTAAGTAACGCGCCTCATTTTCCACCCCGTTTGCGAAGAAGAGAAAGTTTCCCCCACGATTTTATATGGCCAAAGCAAAACCCGCAAAACCCGCTCCAAAAGCGAAGAAGCCCGCCCCTAAAAAGGCGACGGCTGCGAAACCGACTCGCCCTGCGAAGCCGGTCAAGCCGGTTGCCAAGGCCTCGAAGCCGGCGGCGAAATCTGCGAAACCCGCGCCGAAACCCGCGAAGCCTGCAAAGGCGGCAGCCAAATCTCCCGCTGGGAAGGTCAATGGTTCGAATCGGAAACCGGAAGCGAAAATGACGGCAGCCCCCGCCGCCAAGGCGGCCACCGCGAAACCGGCGAATGGCAAAAAGGTGGCTCTCACTCCGTTCCTCGCGAGGCAACAGGATCGCTTGCTCCAGTTGCGAGATTCACTGCTCGACGCGATGGCCGGCGTGGCCAAGGACAATCTCCGTTCGCGAGCCGAAGGCAGCGAAGCGAGTGCCTTCGGCATGCACCAGGCCGATGCGGGCAGCGATGCCTACGATCGTGATTTTGCCCTCAGCCTGCTCTCGCAGGAACAGGACGCCCTCTACGAGATCGAGGAAGCGCTCAAGCGCATCGAACTCGGCAGCTACGGCATCTGCGAAATGTCCGGCAAGCCCATCTCCCATCCGCGCCTCGAGGCGCTGCCTTTTGCACGATGCACCGTGGAGTGCCAGTCACAGCTCGAAAAACAGAGCAAAGTGAGCCGCGCCCGCGTCCCTGTCACCTCCCTCTTCGGTCTGACCGACGAAGAGCCTGGAGAAAAAGAAGAAGACGAAGAACCGGTCAGCAACACCGATAAGGAATAACCAGTCATGGCCCGCGATTTCATCATCCTCGAATGCACGGAGGCGAAAGCCCTCGGCAAACCCGTTTCGCGCTACATCTCGTCGCGCAACAAAAAGAGCCCGAACACTCCGAACCGGCTCGAAAAGAAAAAGTACAACCCGAACCTGAAGCGCCACACGCTGCATCGGGAAACCAAATAACCGCATATGCAGCCCAAGACTCCTCAACGCCGGACCAACTTCCGCAAGGCGAACAAATCGATGCCCCGCCGGCGCATCGACATCGGCCTCGACGCGATCGACTACAAGAATCCGGACATCCTCAAGCGCTTCATCACCGAAAGCGGCAAGATCCTGCCTCGGCGCGTGACCGGCATGCCCGCCCACTTTCACCGCAAGATTAACCGCGAGATCAAACGCGCTCGCGCCGTGCTCTTGATGCGCTGACGCCAGTCGCACTCGATTTTGAAAGGGACGCTCCCGCGAGGGTGCGTCCCTTTCTGCTGCCCGCATATCGAGGCGCTCGGCGACGCGAGATTTGGAGGGACACGCTCCGTCGTGTCCCTGATGAAAAGGGCGGAGGCGGCGCGGATCCGAGTGCCGCCCACTCCGTCCAGCCAAGGTTCGGGGACACGACTGAGCGTGTCCCTCCAGACGCGCGGCGACGCCTTTCCCTGAACACGCCTAACCCCCAAGGCGGCGCTTGGGCTTGGCCGCCGGTCGGCGTGAGATCGGGGCCCGCGAAGTCGGCCGCCCTCCAGTCTCCGGATGCCGGCCAAATTTCTGACCGCGCGTGTCGCCGCTCTTGTCGCGCGCATCGCGCGCACGGAGGTGAAAGAGCAGCGGGCAACCGGTGTAAGGTGCATGCTCACGCAGACGTGCTTCCAGGTAGCGGCGGTAGGTCTGATCGAGAAGCTTCTCGTCATTCACGAAGAGAATGAATTTGGGGACGTTGAAGCTCGTTTCGCTGACGCTATCGGGCTGCGTGACAAAAAGAATTTTGAGGCGTTTGCCACTGCGGGACGCCGGTTGCTGCGCGGCGATGGCCGATTGGAAAAGCCGATTCAGGACGCCGGTGCCGATGCGGGTTTGCGCCTCTTTTTGCACGCGCTCGATGGTCTTGAAGAGTCGCGTCATTTCCGCGCCAGTCTTGGCCGAGACGAGCAGCGTCGGCGCGTAATCGAGGAAAAACAATTCGGCGCGGATTTCGTCGAGCACCGCCGTGAGCGCTTCCTTGTCCCCGGTGCGTTCCTTGATGAGGTCCCACTTGTTGATCGCCACGACGCACGGCTTGTGTGACTCCTGGATCATCCCGGCAATCTTCTTGTCCTGCGCCGTCACGCCCATCGTAGCGTCGATGACGAGACAGCAGAGATCCGAGCGGCGGATGCTGGCCTCGCTGCGCATGACGCTGAAGACCTCGACGGAATTATCCACCTTGCCGCGCGGACGGATGCCGGCGGTGTCGATCAGCACATAGCGGTTGCCGTGGCGTTCGTAAGGAATGTCGATGGCATCGCGCGTGGTGCCGCTGATCGGGCTGACGAGCGTGCGGTCGTCTTGCAGAATGGCGTTGGTCAGCGACGACTTGCCGACGTTCGGACGGCCGACGATGGCGATCTTGATCGGCGCGCGCAGGGCCGGATCCGGCGCTTGATACTCCACGGGCGGGAGCAGGCGCTCCGTCCAGGCGACCAGCGGGAGGATGCCGCGATTGTGCTCAGCGCTGATCGCGAGCTGATTTTCAAAACCCAGCCGGCTGAACTCGGCGGCGCGAGGCGTGTGCTGGTCCACGTCGATCTTGTTGATGGCGAGCAGCAGCGGCTTGGCGGTGCGGCGCAGCATCTGGGCAAGTTCCTGGTCGAGCGGGGCGAGACCGTCCTGCCCATCGACGACAAAAATGAGCACATCCGCCGCGGCGAGCGCAATCTCCACCTCGGCGCGGACTTGGGCGGTGAAACTGGCATCGACGTTCGCGCCGATGCCGCCCGTGTCGATGATCTCGAAAGGTTCGTTGCCGAGCTTGCAGACGGCGGTGATGCGGTCGCGCGTCACACCGGGCATATCGTGAACAATGGCAATTTTTCGTCCGGCGAGTCGGTTAAACAGGGCGGACTTGCCGACATTGGGTCGGCCGACGATGGCAACGGTGCGTGGAGACATGGATTAAATGGAGGACTTCGGGTCTCCGTGTCCCTTGATCTGAAGCTGGCGAATTCCCTCGAAGACGTAGCCAGCGCCGGAGATGAACGTCGCGAGGCCGGCAAGGTAAACAGGGATGTCGAGAAAGTCGAGGTGCCATGTCCATGCGCCGACCGGGATCGATCGATGGAAGAGATTCAGTTGCAGCATGCACAAAGCGATCGCCACCATCTGGAGCGCAGTCGCGCATTTGCCCATCAAGCTCGGCTTCACCTGCACCGATCCATTCAGGTAATGAAGCGTGAGCGTGCCGGCGACGATAACCACGTCGCGCGTCACGATGAGCACGGGAAACCACGCCGGAAATTCGTAGGCCCAGTTGCTGAAGCTCAAGGTGATGATCGCCGCAAGCAGCAGACCCTTGTCCGCGATGGGATCGAGCACCACGCCGAGCTGGCTGCGCTGGTTGTAACGGCGCGCGATATAGCCATCGATGCCATCGCTCGCGGCCGCCACGACAAAGATTGCGATCGCCGTCCAGCGCTGCCAGTCGAGCGGTTCTCCACGCTGCACGCTGCGTCCGTAGTAGATTGCCATCATCACGAAGAGAGGGATCATCAGGATCCGCGCGATGGTGATTTTGTTCGCGGTCGTCATGGGCGCGGGCATCAAATTGGAAATGCGACTGGAACGCAACCGCCGCTTCGCCCATGAATCGGCGCTCGATGGGCCTGTTATCCCGCTTCCAAAAACAATCCAGTCCGCCCGGCGGATCTGCGTCGGCGGAGACGGTGGTCTGGCGAAAGGCGGATTTCATATCGGTCGCGCTGGGTGATGACGAGCAGGTCATTTATCCCCGCCACGGCACTCCGACGGCGCTGCCTTCGTTCGCGCTCGAGTTCGTCGCGAACTGTTCGGAATTTGCGCCAATCGAAAGCCACCTCGCCGAGTATGCCTCACTGCATGGCATGGAGCCGTTGCAGGTGGATGCGCTCCGCGATTGCCTGCCCGGCCTCGTCGCCGCCGGGGCTCTGATCTCATCGGAGCACATCCTCAGCGCGTGCGCCGCGATGCGAAAGCCCGAGCCAGCGCCGCCGCCGATCGGAATCATCGGCTTCCCCACCGGCGGCAATCGCGGCCCGCTGCTCGCGCGGGCGCTCGAGAGTTTCGCGCTCAACCTCCGCCAGCATGAGCGCACCGCGGACTTCGTCGTCGCTGATAGTTCCACCCGGCCCGAACAACAGGCGGCCTTTCGCAATCAATGCGCGGAACTCGCGCGGCAGGTCGGCTTCCATGCCTTATACTCCGGCGAGCGCGAGCGCGTGCGGTTTGCCGCGGACGTCGTGAAACGCGGCGCCTGTCGGCCGGAGACGATTGAGTTTGCCCTCCTCGATCCGCTCGGGACCGGTTTCGCCTGCGGAGCAAATCGGAACGCACTCCTCCTGCATGGAGCGGGAACGATGCTGTGCAGCGCTGACGACGATGTCCTCTGCCGCCTGTCGCTTCTCCCTGAGGTCCGCACCGAACGGGTCTCGATGTTTTCCAACTGCGATCCGTTTGCGCGCTGGTTATTCCCCGATCGGGAGAGCGCGCTGCGCGGGGCGCGTCTCGTCGAGCGCGATTTCCTCGGCGCGCATGAAGAAATGCTCGGGCGCGGCATCGGTGATTTTTTCCCGCCCGGAATGAAAGCCGATGACCTGAGCCTCGTCGATGTCGGGGACGATCTTCTGCGCCGGCTCGCGATCGGCCCGGCGCGCGTTCGGACCAGCTACCTCGGCCACTTCGGAGATCCCGGCATCCCGAGTTCCACTTACTACCTCTACTACGAACGCGCGAATCGAGAGCGAATGATCGCGTCCGAGGAACATTATCGAGCCGCTCTCGCGAGCCGGAGTGTGCTTGCGGCGGCGCCCGCCCTTTCGATCGGGGATGCCAGTGTGTCGCCAGGAATGGCCATGGGGCTGGACCATCGCGAGTTGCTGCCGCCGTTTTTTCCGGTGCTGCACGCGGAGGATTTCGTCTTCGGTGCGACGGTCTGGCAGTGCTGCGCCGGCTCCGTCGCCGGGCATCTGCCCCTGGCCATTCAGCACGATCCACCGCCGGGGAAAACGATCCTGCTCCCCAGCGATCTCGGACCGGGCTGCCGCGTCGTTCTTTTTGAATTCGCTCACCTCATCCGCCGGGTGATTCGCGACGTGGAACTCGCCCAGCGGGCCTCGACAGCCGAGCGCACACAGGCCCTCGGCCGGGCGCTCAGCGAATTCGCGGCGATGCCGGCTGCGGATTTTCTCGAAGTCCTCCGCCAGAAAATCCTCGAACACGAGAGCGAGAAACTCGGCTACCTCCACAAGCAACTCGAGCAAGGCGAGATGCCCGAATTCTGGCGGACCGATGTCGAAGATTATCTGCTCAATGCGCGCGCGTCCCTTCAGCAGGAGGACTTCGACATTCCGCACGATCTCAAGAAGGGGCGCACTTCCGCCGAGAGTCGCATCCTCATGCAGGAGCTTTTCCGGCGCTACGGCCAGCTCCTGCAGGAGTGGCCGGCGATCGTCGAAGCCACGCGCGAACTGCGGGCGGCAGGAGTGGGACCAGCGCCTGTTTGAGAATCAAAAAACCCGTCATTCCGACCGCAGCGGAGGAATCTCTCGCATCCGCGGGCGGAGGTGGCGCGGAGCCCGGCGCGTTTGTGCTCCGCGCCGCCGCTGCCCGC
>JANOAZ010000058.1:0-8795 GCA_031411395.1 Chthoniobacteraceae bacterium | reverse complement strand
CTCCACGTAGCGATTCATATTCAGGTCGCCGCTGGGCAGGTCGGTAAATTGCATCGCGCGATCGGTCCAATCAGGCTGGAGATTGCGGAGCGGGAAGCCGGGGCGGATGACGAAATTTTTCACATGCGCGGCGCAGACGTATTCGCCGACTTTCAGGAAGCGCGTTTCCCACGATTCGCCTTCCCAGCAGTGCGACGGATCGGCGTTCACGGCCATGCATTTGTCGTTGTCGGTGATTTTGACGAGGGACAGAAATTCATCCGCCGTCGCCGCGCCGGTGCCGGGATGAATTTCGTGGCAAAGTTTGATGCCGAGCTTGCGCGCGTGGTCGCGGATTTTTTTCGTCTTCTTTACGAAACGATCGTTGCCTTCCTTGATGAGATCATAGCCCGGCCCGGCCCAGAAGCCCCACGGATAACCCGTCGCGATCTCCCAGCCAAACGCGGTGCCCCAAAACATCGGGAGCACTTTGACCCCGAGTTCCGCGACCAGATCGAGCATCTTGAGGCAGTAGTTTTCCGCCCACTTTTCGATGTCGCCGACCGACTTCTTCGCCACTTCCGGCGGGATGAAGGGGCGGATCGTCGGCGAGCCCGTCCAGGCCGTGGTGTGAACCCAGATCGGGCAGTGGCCGCTCACGCCATCGATGCTGAGCCCCGCATCGCCGAAGGCCGCCTTGATCTCTTTCGCGGACTTAAAAAGTTTGCCGCCTTGCAGCATGTAATTGCTCGGCTGGGCGCCGGTCGCGCCGCTGCGTTTCGCGTAAGCGAGGAAATCGGCGAGCGACTTGGCGCCGTGTTGGGCGCCTTCGATGGAGGGATGGTAGCAGGACATGGGAGGTGGTCTTTGGGGTTGGGAAAAGAGGCTCTCGTTTAACGACTGCACCCGCGCCACGCAACGCGATTGTGCGCGGCGTTGAATTCGCGCGCGGGCTTCTTCACCCTCGCCCGCATGCGCCGCTCGTCCCCCCGCCTTCTCCTCTTCCGCTCCGATTTCAGAGCATCAAACAGAAAATGCGGAGGGATTGAAAATGACCGCGGATTACGCGGATCTGATGAGCAGGAAATCCGCGTAATCCGGCTAATCCGCGTCATCCGCGGTTTCTTACCTATCGTCGTCTGGATTTTAGCGCATGCCCTCAGCGGGCGCGGCCTCGCCGCCGAGGCGCCGTGGGCGGATCAGACGCTCCCGGTGCGCGCGGGGCTGGAGTTGTGGTTCGATGCGGCGCGGGAGAACGAAGCGCGCGAGGCCCATTACATGAACCGCCTCCCGTCCGGTGGGCGCATGGAATTGTGGCACGATTCATCGGGCCACGCGCGGCATGCGGCGCAGTGGGTCGCGGAGGCGCGGCCGATTTTCCACGCGGGTCCGGAGGGGAATTGGGTGGGCTTCGACGGCGCAGATTTTCTCGCGGCGCTGGTCACGCCCGGCGTGGAGTGGAAGGCGGAGACGGTCTTCATCGTGGCGCGGCCGGAGGAGGCGAATGGCGACTACGACGGGCTCTTCAGCGCGACGCGACGCGGCGAAAGCGACTACACGAGCGGATTGAATGTGGACCTCGGCACTCTCGCCGGAGGCGAATGGCGCGCGGTGAATGTGGAAGGTGCCGGCCAACGAGGGGCGCGCAATCTTCTCGCGAAACCTCTGCCGCTCGGCGCGTGGCGTACGCTGTGCGTCTCGTCGGCACCGGGCACAGGCGGCACGCGGCTGCGGGTCGATGGCGCGGCCCAGGGCGAGCGCGACCGCGGCGATGTCGCCACGGCGATGGATCTGTTTTCGCTCGGCGCGCGGATGGTGGGGACGCCGCCCGCGGTGAAGCACTTCTTCACCGGCGGTCTCGCGGAGGTGATCGTCTTCGGTCGCAAGCTGACGGACGGCGAGATCGGCCAGGTCGAATCGTGGCTGGCTCGGAAACACGCGGCTCTTTTCAAAGCGCCGCCCGCCGATCCCATTGCAGCCGCGGCGGACGGCCCGGTGGTGCGGATGCTTGTGCCGGGCTTCACCATGCGGGAGTTGCCCGTGCAACTCACCAATCTGAACAACCTCGAATACGCGCCCGACGGTCGCCTTTTCGCGGGCGGATACGATGGGCGCTTTCACCTCCTGCGCGACACCGATGGCGACGGACTGGAGGACAAAGTCGATACTTTCTCCGGCGACACGAGCGGCAACTATCCGCTCGGGATGGTCGTGAAGGATGGAGCGATCTACGCGATCCTCACCGACGAACTGGTGCGCTTCCGCGACGCGAATGGCGACGGTGTGCCGGACACGCGCGAGACCGTGGCGAAAGGCTGGGACGATCCCGCGCTGATCGGCAACAAACTGCTCAATCACCGCCGCGTGGACAGCTCGCTGGCGCTGGCCGTGGGACCCGACGGCGCGTTTTACACCACGATGGGAAACGCCGCCTTCAACAACGGCTACTGGCAGGACAACAAGGACCCGAACGCGCCGCCCGGCTACACCACCGACAAGCGCCGCGGCTGCCTGCTCCGCATTTCGCCCGATGGCAAAGTGGAGCAACTCGCGAGCGGCCTGCGTTACATCATGTCGCTGCAATTCAACGCGCACGGCGATCTCTTTGCGACCGATCAGGAAGGCGCGACGTGGCTGCCGAATGGCAATCCCTTCGACGAACTGCTGCACCTCCAGAGCGGCCGGCATTACGGCTTTCCGCCGCAGCATCCGAAGCTGCTCCCGAACGTCGTGGACGAGCCGAGTGTGTGGGATTACACGCCGCAGCATCAGAGCACCTGCGGCTTCCGCTTCAACGGCCCCGAGGCAGGTCGCGCGCGCTTCGGGCCGGAATCGTGGGCGCACGATGCGATCGTCACCGGCGAATCGCGCGGCAAGCTCTGGCGCACTTCGCTCGCGAAGACGGCCGCAGGTTATGTGGCGAAGACGCAGCTCTTCGCGACGCTCGGGATGCTCGCCGTGGATTGCGCGATCTCCCCGCAGGGCGATCTCGTGGTCTGCTGCCACAGCGGCCCACCGGATTGGGGCAAGGGTCCGCCCGCGAACGGGCGCATTTTCAAAATCAGCTACACCGATCCCGCAGCCCCGCAGCCGCTCCTCGCGTATGCAGCGAGCCCGACGGAAACGGTCGTGCAGTTCAATCGCACCCTCGACACGGCGGCGTGGAAGGAGGTCGCTGCAAAGGTCGAATATGGGCGGTTCGTTTCGGCGGCGGATCGCTTCGAAGTGATCCGCCCCGGCTATCAGGTGGTGAATCAAATTCAGCAACGCGAACCACGCAGTTCCCTGCCGGTGAAAACGGTGCGCCTCGGTGGGGATATGCGCAGCGTGATCGTGGAAACGGCGCCGCGAACCGTCGCCCTGAATTTCGCCCTCACGCTCGACAAGCTCGACCTCGCGCACGATCTCGCCGGCATCGACACGGAGTGGACTGGCAGCGGTTCGAAGTGGCGCGGTTGGTTGCCGCACGCGGACTTCACCGCCGCGCGTGACTTCACCCGCGGCAGTGCCACTCACGACGCGCTCTGGCAACACATCGCCTCGCCGGGCGCGCTGAAGCTGCGCGCTCAGCTCGACCTCTGGCAGATGCTCCAGCCCGCGATTCAACCCGGTGCGAAACTGGACTACGAGCGCGCGCCGGAAACCGTCACCGTTCTCTTCAAGAGCGACGGGGCTCTCTCGCTCGACGCGCCCGGCTCAAAAATCGAGCGCGTGAGCGCCAACGAATCGCGCCTCACAGTCATCGCGCGCGAATCCGCGTGGACGCCCCTCGCGCTCACCCTCGCGACGCCCGCGCGCACCCTGGACGTTCACTTTTTCACCGACCGCGATCCACGCCCGCGTGCGCTCGGCATTCGCCGCTTTCTCCTCCCGCTGGCGACACCGCCCGCACCGCTCGTCGGCACGCGCGAGATCGCCGAGATTCAAGGCGGCGATTGGGCCAAGGGACGCGAGCTTTTCAATACCAAAGCCGCCTGCGCCACCTGCCACACGATCCGCGGCGAAGGCGCCCGCGTCGGCCCCGACCTGAGCAACCTCGCCTCCCGCGACTACGCCAGCGTGCTCAAGGACATCGAAGATCCCAGCGCGACGATCAATCCCGACGCCGTCGGCTACATCATCACGCTGCGCGAAGGCACGGCGGTCATCGGCACCCGCGTGGGTGAAACCGCCGACGAACTCCAGATCGCGCAGCCCGGCGGAGTCATCGCCACCTTGAAGAAATCGACGATCGCGAAGACCGAGCCGATGCCCGCCTCGCTCATGCCCGCCGGCCTCTTCCAGGCGCTCACCCCGACTGAGCGCAAGGATCTCATGACCTTCCTGCTTTCCACCCCAGCGAACAAGTAGCGCGGTATCTGGAGGGACACGCTCCGTCGTGTCCGCGAATCAACGCCGGAGATCGGGGACGCGACGGAGCGCGTCCCTCCAGGGACTTGCACGCGCGGCAGGCGCATTGCAGGGTGCGCCACCCCCCATGAACCGCACCGCTTTCACCCCGGCCCACCGCACTGTGCTCGCGGCGGTCTTCCTCCTCCACGCGAACCAGCCGCTGCCCGCCGCGGACGACCTCAGCACCTACGCCACGACGCAGACGGCCATCGCCACCACGATCCGCCCGAGCAGCGCGGCCTCGGTCGGAGCGGTGGGTTATCTCGGCTTGCAAGTGGCGATGAACCCGCGCGGCGAACTCGTCATCGAAGGCATCGACGCCAGCTCGCGCGCGGCCCAGGCGGGATTCGCGCGCGGCGATGTGGTCGTGGAGGGCGAAGGCAAACGGTTCCCCGACGCGGGGTCGTTTCGAGAGTGGCTGCGGGCGCATGCGCCCGGCGTATCGATCACGCTTTCCATCCGCCGCGGAGACGCTGCATCCACGATCACCGCGACGCTCGACACGGCGAGCCATCCGCTGAAGCCGAGCGACGTGCGCGGCTATGTGGGCATCACCTACGCGGAGCCGGATGATCGCGGCGCGGTGGTCAACAACGTGGTGCCCAAGTCGCCCGCCGCCGCTGCGGGCATCAAGACAGGCGACGTGCTCGCAAAGGTCGGCGATTCCCCGATGAGCTCGCCGTCCACCCTCAGCGATGTGCTCACGGAAAAGAGCCCCGGCGACGAACTCCAGCTCACGCTCCTGCGCGGCGATGAGGAAAAGCAGGTGTCGCTGAAACTCGGCGCGTCGGCCACCGGCACCACTTCCCTCGCGACGGTGCTGCCTTCGATCTGGAAACGGGACAGCTACCGGCTCGCGGTGATCGCCGTGGAATTCCCAGACACGAAAATGAATCCGAAGATCACCCCGGAAGCATGGGATGAAGCGCTCTTCAGCACCGGCACCTACAAGGATAAAACCAGCCCGACCGGCCAGAAAGTGCACGGCAGCTTCGCGGACTTCTATCACGAAACGTCGTGCGGAAAGCTGGCCGTGAGCGGGAAGGTCTTCACGCCCATCGAGGTCGGAAAAAACCGCGCCGAGTACGCCGGTGGCACCCGCGACGCGGACAAGTCCGGCTTTCTCAATGAGGTGCTCGACAAGCTCCTGCTCCGTGATGGCAAGGATGCGCTCAAGGAATTCGACGGTCTCATTTTCATTTACGCGGGCGGGCGTTTTCCGAAGGCGAATCGCGGCACGCTCTTTTGGCCGCACCGCGCCAACTTCGTTCGCGCGGGCAAACGCTGGTCCTATTACATCTGCCCCGAGGGCGGACCGACGATGGTCTCGATCAGCGTGTTCTGCCACGAGTTCGGCCACATGCTCGGACTCCCCGACCTCTACGCGCGCCCGGAGAATCCCGGCTCCGAGGGCCTCGGCGTGTGGTGCCTGATGTCGAACGAACGCGGGGGCGGAAAACCGCAGCATCCCTCGGCGTGGTGCAAGGAACAACTCGGGTGGCTGAAGCCCGCGGTGATCGACCCGGCAGTCCCGCAGAGGCTCGTGCTCGGGCCGGTGGAGGGATCGACCAGCGAGTGCTTCAAAGTGCTGCTTCGTCCCGATGGCGCCGAATATTTGCTCCTCGAAAACCGCCGGCGCACCGGCTTCGACGCGAGCCTTCCCGCGGAGGGTCTGCTCATCTGGCACATCGTCGGGCGGCGTCCGATCCTCGAGGAATCGCACGGCGTCGAAGGCCCCGTCGGTCCGCGAGTTTTCCTCGGCAGCGTCCCCTACCCCAGCCGCTCGAACGACGCCTTCACTCCCTTCACCACGCCCTCAAGCCGCGCCCAACTCGGCGGCGGGCAACCCGTCTTCCTCACAAATATCCGACAGCACGACGACGGGCGGGTGAGCTTTCAAATCGGGCATGAGTATCAGTAGGGGCGAGTTGATGATTGAGAGTTGAGTGTTGAGAGGCGCAAAAAAAGATGCGGAAACGCTTGAGCACCCGTTGCGCGCCTCTCAACTCTCAACTCTCAACCCTCAACTCTCAACTTTCCCCGAATGCTCGACGACATCGCGAAAATCCTCTTCCACGAAGGCACCATTCTCGTGCGCCTCGACGAGCTCGCCGCGCAGATCACCGAGGACTATCGCGAGAAGGAACTAACCGTGATCGCCGTGCTCAACGGCTCCTTCATGTTCATGGCCGATCTGCTCCGCCGGGTGCCGCTGCCGCTGCGCGTCGATTGCCTGAGCGTCTCCAGCTACCACGGCGGCACGGAGACCACGGGCACCGTGACCTTCGATCAAAACTCGCTCCCCGACATCGACGGCCGCCACGTCCTGATCCTCGACGATATCCTCGACAGCGGCCTGACCCTGCACGCAATCACCGCCAAGCTGCGCACGGAAACCAAGCCGCTCAGCATCCGCAGTTGCGTGCTGCTCGCGAAGCGCAAGGTGCGCGCGGTCGAGGAGCAGGCGGATTACGTGGGCTTCGAAATCGGCGATGAATTCGTCGTCGGCTACGGGCTCGATTTTCAGGAACGGTATCGCAACCTTCCGTTTGTCGGCGTGCTCCGGCACGAACTTTACTCCGCAAGCTGATGTCGATGTTTTCTTCTCCATTTCGCATGAATGAGGATGGGGCCGCCCCGACGCGCGGGCCGCGCAGCAACGAGAGCGAGGTCGCTGAACTGCAGGGTGAGGTCGAGCGGCTGCTGCTGATCACCGAGGCGCTCTGGCGCATCCTCAAGGAGAAGCACGGGCTCGATGAGAACGAACTGGTGAAACAAATCACGCTGCTCGATCTCGAAGACGGAAAGCTCGACGGCCGCAAGCCCGCGACGCCCCCGCAGCCGTGTCCGAAGTGCAAGCGCACGCTCGGCAAAAATCGCCCGCGATGCCTGTTCTGCGGCGAGCCAATCGCCGCGGATCCGTTTCAGCGCTGAAGACCGCTGCGATCCGCAGATTTCGCAGATGAACACAGATTCATCTTCATCAAATCTGCGAAAATCTGCGCCATCTGCGGATCAAACCTTCTTCGCAAGCCGTTCGGCGAGGCGGCGGAGGGCGGCGGAGGCATCGAGCGGATCGAGCCGCACGTCGAGCAGGCAGTAGCTGGAGGTGTGTCTTGCGGCGGCATCGAGCGCTTCGTCGAGCTGCTGTTCCGTCTCGACGAGGAAGCCGCGGCCCACGCCGAGCAAGTCGGGAAGGCGGTGGTAATTCCAGTTGAGCACGTCGTTGAACGGGCCTTCGTGAATGTGCCGCTCGGTGCCGTAACCGGCGTTGTTCAGCACGATGACGACGGGGTTGAGCCCGTTGCGAGCGATCGTGGAAAGCTCGAGGCCGGTCATCTGAAACGCGCCGTCGCCGACGATGACGAGGAGCCGCCAGTCGGGCCGCGCCATTTGTGCGCCGAGCGCGGCGGGCACGGCGAATCCCATCGACGCATAGTACGCGGGTCCGAGAAATTCCGTGCTATGGCGGATGAAGAGATCGCTCGCGCCGAAGAGCGCATTACCGACATCGGCGATAACGATCGTGTTCTCGCTGAGGAATTCGTTGAGGCGTTCAAAGACCCGCGCAATCGAGAGCTTCCCCTCGCCAGACGCGGCCAGAAACTCGCGCGGACGCGGCGGCGCGGGGATTGTCCCGGGTTCGTGACGGCGCAGCTCCGCGGCGAGCAGTCCGCGGACGAAGTCCTTGAAGCGCACATTCTCGAAGTTGTGATGGCGAATCGCGAGCTTCTCGCTGGTGGCGTAGATCGATTTTCCCTGGTCGAGTTTGGCGGTGTAGATGCCGAGATTGATATCGGTCATGAAGGCGCCGAGGAGGATCGCGCAGTCACTCGACTCGACGTAGGCGCGCACTTCATCCCGGCCCATCGCGCCTTCATAAATCCCGAGGCAAAGCGGGTGCTGCTCGCTGAGCACGGACTTGCCGAGGATGGTCACGGCGAAGGGGATGTTTGCCTTTTCAATCAAACGCAGCACCTCCGGCTGCAGACCGAAGCGATGCACCTCCACATCGACGAGCAGCACGGGTTGCTGCGCCGCGTTCATCATTCCCGCGGCTTCCGTGAGCGCTTCGAAGAGCACGACTTCGTCACTGGTTTCATGAATTTCGACCGTGCGATGCCCCGCGCGCCCTGGTGCGTCCACGAGATCGCGCGGCAGTTCGAGATAGACTGGCCGCTTGTAGCGCAAGGCCGCGTGAAGGACGCGATCGATTTCCGCGAACGCGGTGTCGGGATCATCGAGGACGGCGGAGGCGACGGTGATCTGGTCGAAGACGAGCTTCTGCGTGTCAAACTCGCGCACCTTGTGGTGGAGCAGCGGGTTCTTGGCGCGCTCACCCATTCCCGGCGCGCCGCTGATCACCACCACCGGCGATTTTTCCGCGAACGCGCCGGCAATGGGATTCACCACTTTCAACCCAC
>JANOAZ010000057.1:0-14481 GCA_031411395.1 Chthoniobacteraceae bacterium | reverse complement strand
TGTTGCTAGAATGCGAATCACCGCCGCCGGAATGGGCTGCGCCGTGCTTTCCGCGACGCCCGCCGTCGCCGCGGAGAAGCCGGCGGATTATCAAAAGCAGATCGTGCCGCTGCTGGAAAACTACTGCTACGACTGCCACGGGGAGGGAACGAAGAAGGGCGGGCTGGCGCTGGACAAATTCACCTCACTGGACGCGCACCTGCGCGATACCGGGCTGTGGTTTTCGGTTTGGAAAAATGTGCAGTCGCAGCTTATGCCGCCGGCGGAGGACACGCAGCCGACGGCGGCCGAGCGGGAGAAGCTGCTGCGCTGGATCGAAGGCGCGGTCTTCAAGGTGGACCCGGCGAATCCCGATCCCGGCCGCGTCACCATCCGCCGCCTGAATCGCGAGGAATATCGCAACTCCGTGCTCGACCTCCTCGGCGTGAAGTTCGACGTGGATGAAGCGTTTCCCGCGGACGATACGGGCTACGGCTTCGACACCATCGGCGACGTGCTGAACATCTCGCCGCTGCTGATGGAGAAGTACCTCGACGCCGCCCAGGAGATCGTGAGCGATGCCGTCGCCGAGGCCGGTCCGCGCATTCCGACACAGGCCATCTCCGGCGAGCAGTTCCAGGTGTTACCCGAAAAAAAGAAGTCGGCGAAGTACCTGCCGTTTGCTCAGCCGGCCGCCGCGAGCAAGGCGTGGTGGGTCGAGCATCCGGGACGCTACCGCGTCACCGTCGAGATGCGGGTGCAGGGTTCGAGCGAAGCGACGAGCCACACGGCGACGATCGGGATCGGAGTGGATGGCAAGGCAATCGAGACGATGAGCGTGGGATGGGATCAGCGGAAGACGATCAAGCTCACCGGCGAGACCGCGCTGAAGAAGGGGGAGAATGTGCTGTCGATCGACCTCGCGCCCGGCACTCCGCCGCTCGAGGGCGAAAAGGCGCTCAATCTCCGGGTGGAAACGGTGAGCCTGAATGGGCCTCTCGACGGGAGTCACATGGAGTATCCGAAGCAATACTTCCGCGTCTTCACAGACGGCCCGCCGCCCGCCGATGCGAAGGCGCGCAGCGCGTACGCGCGAAAGATTCTGCGCCAGCTCGCGGATCGCGCGTTTCGCCGCCCGGTCGATGAGCCGACGCTCACCCGTCTCGTGACCCTCGCGGAGACGATCGCGCGGCAGCCGAAGATGAACTTCGAAGCCGGCATCGGCCACGCGCTGGCCGGCATCCTCGCATCGCCGCGCTTTCTCTTCCGCGCCGAGGCACAGCCCGAGCCGAACAACGCTGGACGCGTCGTGCCGATCGACGAGTTCGCGCTCGCCTCGCGGCTTTCCTATTTCCTCTGGAGCACGCTGCCGGATGACGAGCTGTTCGCGCTCGCCCGCACGGGCAAACTCCGCGCGAACCTGCGCCCGCAGGTGGACCGCATGCTCGCCGATCCGCGCGCGCAGCGCTTCGTGGAAAACTTTGTGGGCCAATGGCTCCAGACGCGCGATGTCGAGGGCGTCAACGTGGACGTGCGCATCTTCCTCGGACTGCCGAACACGGAGGCGTACAGGATTTTCAATCAGCGGCTGCGCCAGGCGATGCGCGACGAGACCGAGATGCTCTTCACCCATCTCCTCAGGGAAAACCGCCCGGCGCTCGATTTGCTCACGGCTGATTACACCTTCCTCAACGAGCAACTCGCCGACTTCTACGGCATCCCGGGCGTGAAGGGCAGCGAGATGCGCAAGGTCCCGCTCCCGAAGGAAAGCCACCGGGCCGGCGGCATTCTCACGCACGGATCGACGCTCGTCGTCACGTCAAACCCCACGCGGACCTCGCCCGTGAAACGCGGACTCTTCATCCTCGAAAATATCCTCGGCACGCCCTCGCCGCCTGCGCCACCAAATGTGCCCGACCTCGAGCAATCCAAGAAGTCCGGCAAGAAGCTCACCATGCGCGAGCTGATGGTGGTGCATCGCGAGAAGCCGCTCTGCGCCTCGTGCCACGCGCGGATGGACCCGCTCGGGCTCACGCTGGAGAATTTCACGCCGCTCGGCACCTGGCGGGAACTCGATAATGGCAAGCCGATCGAGACCGCCGGTCAGCTCATCACGGGGGAGAAATTCAAGGACGTGGCCGAACTCGCGCAAGTCCTGGCGACCACGCGTCGCGATGACTTCCACCGATGCCTCACCGAAAAGGTGCTCACCTACGCCATCGGCCGCGGCCTGGAATACTACGACACCGTCACGGTCGAAAAGATCGTCAGCGCGCTGCAAACCGATCACGGCGCGATGCGCTCCCTCATTTACGGAGTGGTCGAAAGCGCGCCTTTTCAAAAGCGCCGCGGCGACGGCGAGCGCGTTGCAGCGTCCAAATGAGCAACTAGATTCTAAGGCCCGGCCTGCCGCGCGCCTTGGTTACTGCGGATCAAATTCCACCCATCCTCCATCCATGACTCCTCCACTTTCCCGCCGCCGCTTTCTCCGCGGGCTCGGCATCGGTCTCGGCCTGCCCTTTCTCGAATCGATCGCCCCGCTCGGCAAAGTGCTTGCCGCGACCGCTTCGAAAGCCGCGACCACCCACTCCGGCGGCCCGCTGCGCATGGCCTGCCTGTATGTGCCGAATGGGGTCAACGTCGCGCGATGGAAGCCCACCGGCGAAGACGCGGACTATCAGCTCGGCGAGACGATGGCCCCGCTCGCGGAACTGAAGGAACACTTCCAGGTGTTCAGCGGATTTGAGCAGCGCCTGGGATGGTCGAATGGCGACGGCGGCGGCGATCACGCGCGGGCCAATGCCACGATCCTCACCGGCGCCCGGCCGAAGAAGACCTCGGGCTCCGACATCCGGCTCGGCGTTTCCGTCGATCAACTCGCCGCGCAATACGCCGCGCAGCAAACGCGGTTCAGCTCACTCGAGCTGTCATGCGATGGCGTGCGAAAGTCGGGCGCGTGCGACTCCGGCTATTCGTGCGCGTATCAATTCAACGTCTCATGGCGCTCGGAAACTTCGCCCGTGGCTCCGGAGTCGAACCCGCGACTCGTTTTCGAGCGGCTCTTCGGCAGCGGAAAAGGCGAGGAGCGGCAGAAGAGTTTCGCGCTGCGAAATGCGCGGGAGAAGTCGATCCTCGATTTCGTCATGGAAGACGCGCGGGCGCTGCACAGGCAGCTCGGCCGCAATGATCAGCACAAGGTCGATGAATACCTGACCGGTGTCCGCGAGATCGAGCAGCGCATTCAAAAGGCGGAACGTTTCGGCCCGCTGCCCGATCCCAAGGCGGAAACGCCAGCCGGCATCCCGGCCGATTACCGGGAGCACATCCGGCTGATGATGGACATGCTCGTGCTCGCCTTCCAGACCGACAGCACCCGCATTTCCACCTTCATGCTCGCTCACGACGGCAGCAATCGCAGCTTCCGCGAGATCGGCGTCAACGACGGCCACCACAACCTTTCGCATCATCAAAACAACGCCGCGACGCTTGAAAAGATCGGCCAGATCGATCGCTTCTACACCGAGCAGCTCGCTTACTTCCTAACCCGGCTGCGCGACACCGCGGAAGCCGACGGGCGCTCGATCCTCGACAACTCGATGATCCTGTATTGCAGCGGCCTCTCCGACGGCAACCGGCACGCGCACGACAATCTCCCCGTCGTGCTCGCGGGCCGCGCCGGCGGTGTGCTCACGCCCGGACGCCACGTGAACGTCGGCGACAAGATGCCGATGACGAATCTCTACGTGCGCATGCTCAACATCATGGGCGTGCCCACCGACCGCTTCGGCGACTCCACGGGAGTCCTCAAGACGGTGTAGGGAAACGCGGGTGTGGGGCTGAAGAAGGATCGCCGCTCCGGAATCTCACAGTCACCCAATGAGGTGTGTAATGTGTTGCTCGCCGGCCCGTTCCCTCCGCCATCGTTCCCATTTCCCGCCATGAATCAAACCATCCCGGCGCGCGCATTCGCCATCCTGATCGCGCATCTCCTCCTGATCGCTGCATGTGGCTCTCTCGTAGCCGCCGAGAAGCCGCAGCCGATCGCGCCGGTGCTGCAGTCGCTGGTGGAAAAGCAGATCGTCCCCGGCGCGGTGGCGCTCGTCGCGGACAAGGACAAGGTGCTCGCACTGGAAACGAGCGGCTTCGCGAGCCTCGCAACGAAGGAGTCGATGCGGGAGGACTGCGTGTTCTGGATCGCTTCCATGAGCAAGTCGCTCACCGGCACCGCGCTGATGATGCTGGTCGATGAGGGCAAGGTGAGCCTCGACGACCCGGTGGAAAAATATTTGCCGGAGTTCAAGGAGCAGGAGGTGGAGGAGGAAGGGATCGAGCGCCATCCGCCGGCGCATCCCATCACCGTGCGCGAAATCATGACCCACACCAGCGGCCTCGTGCTCGCGAGCGATCCCACATTGAAGAGGACGCAGTCGCTCGCGGAGAACGTCGCCGCCTATGCCGCACGGTCACTGCGCCGGGAGCCCGGCACGAAATACGAATACAACAACTGCGGCATCAACACGGGCGGTCGCATCATCGAGGTCGTGAGCGGGCAGCCATATGCGGAGTTCATGCAGACGAGGCTCTTCGCGCCGCTCGGGATGAAAGACACGACCTTCTGGCCCAACGCCGGGCAGGCGAAACGGCTCGCGCATTCCGCGCGGCTGAATGCCGGCAAGACCGGCCTCGAAGAAGTGCAACTCGACGCCAGCGTCACGCCCGCCGTGATCGCGAAGCTCAGCGAGGGCGCGGACGTGCCCGCCGCAATGATCGGGGAGATGGGCATCGGCATCGCATCGAGCTACGCGAAGCACTACGGCGAGCCTGCCGGCGGTTTCTTCTCCACCGGTCGGGACATCGGCGTGTTCTGCCAGATGTTGCTGAATGGCGGCGCGCTCCGGGGCAAACGCTACCTTTCCGAAAAGGCCGTGCAGACGATGAGTTCGATTCAAACCGGCGACGTCCCGGTGAACCCCGAGGAGGCTTACGGCATCGGCTGGTCGGTGAAGATCCGCGACACGGAAGGTCCGAGCGTCGGCAGCTACGGCCACCGCGGCGCGCGGCGTGCGTGCATGTGGATCGATCCGAAGAACGGCCTCGCGATGGTGTTGCTGGTCGCGCGCTTCGACATGAAAGGCGAGGAGCAGAAGGTAATGTATGGCTCGTTCATGAAGGCGGCGGTGGCAGCGTATGGAAAGGCGGCGCGATAGATTGCAACGCGGGCGTCGCCTCGCGGTTAAAACCAGTTCCTCCCATATGAAAACTCCTCTCATTCCCTTGCTGCTTGCCGGACTTTCGATGCTCGCGCCCGCCCTCCGAGCAGACGACGCGCCGGTCGATTTTCAGAAGGCCCACGGATACTTCGAACGCCGCCAGCGCGGGGAGACGCTCACCGCCGACGAGGATGCCTACATTCGCCGTGCGATGGTGGAGCAGCAGCGCCGGCAGGGCGGTGGCAGCCCCGCGCCGACGGCGAACTCCGGCGGTCCTGCGGGCGCGGCGATTGATTGGGAGCGCGCGCAGCAGTTGCACCGCAAGGCGCAGAGCGGCGAGACGCTCACGGCGGAGGAGCAGGCCTACTACGATCGCGCCCGCGCCGCACGCAGTGGCGGTGGAGGAGGCGGTGCGCGTCCGCCCGCGCCTGCTCCGTGGACCCAGCACCTCACCCCGCTCACGGAACTCGGTACGGGGAAATACAAGGGTGAGGACGGCGGGCTCTACGGTGGCGGCGTGAATGAGCCGCCCAAAACGCATCTCGATGCGGCGATGAAAGAAGCGGCGAAGATTCGTCCCCTCGACGCCGAGGGGAAGCAATCGGCCAACGGCAAAATCGGCCTGCTCTCGGTCGGCATGTCGAACACGACGATGGAGTATTCCAGATTCAAACAACTCGCCGATGCCGATCCCGCGAAGTCGAAGGAGGTCGTCATCATCGACGGCGCGCAGGGCGGACAGACGGCCATGCGCTGGGCGGATGCCAAGTCGCCGTTGTGGCAGAAGTTGGACGAACGGCTGGCGGCAGCGGGCTTGAGTGCCAGACAGATTCAAGTCGCGTGGATGAAACAGGCGGAGGCGGGACCGGCGCAATACGGCGACTTTCCGAAGCACGCGAAACAGCTCCAGGAAAACCTGGTGAAAGACCTCGCGAACCTGAAGGAAAAGTTCCCCAACCTGCGAATCGTCTATCTCTCCAGCCGCATCTACGCGGGCTATGCGACGACCGGGCTGAACCCGGAGCCATATGCCTACGAGGAGGCATTCGCGATGCGATGGCTGATTCAGGATCAAGTCGCCGGCAAATCCGAACTGAACTACGACGCGGCCAGGGGACCCGTGAAGTCGCCGCTACTACTCTGGGGGCCATATTTATGGGCGGATGGCGAAACGCCGCGCAAAGCCGACGGGTTGATCTACAAGCGCGAGGATTTGTCCGACAAGGACGGCACGCATCCGGCAGAGTCCGCGCGCACCAAGGTCGCCAATCAGCTGTTGAATTTTTTGAAGACGGACGCGACGGCGAAGGGCTGGTTCAGCGGTGAACCGCCGAAGGCCGGTTCACGGTAGAGCTTCCCGGTTTCCTTCGAGCGCACCATGACACCCTGCTTCCGTCGAGCGCGTGAAGGAGAGGGCGCAAAAATTCGCAGAGAGCGGGCGTGACCCCTCGGACGTCCTCAAGGCGATGGAGGAGAAGGTCAAGCCGCTCATGGAAGCGGGCAAGGTCAACGAAGCGGAGGCGCAACTGGATCGCGTGCTCGAACAACTCGCGAAGTGAGCGTGTGCCGCGCACTGCTGCTCCTTCTCCGAACTTCAACATCCGCGCATGCTGGAGCAAAATTCAGCATTGCCCCAATCGCCCGGGTGATTTTTTTGCCGCGCAAAAGCCTGCCGCGGTGCGAAGAGGAAGTGAACCCAGCGTAGTATGCCTGATGTAGGTCTCTTCACAGCAACGGAACCTCTGTCCAAGGACATGAAGGTGGTCATCAAATACGTCGTCGAGGTGAACGGGTTGCCCGTGTATTCGGAGTCGTACGATGTTGAGAAACTCGCGGACGAACTCAAAGAAGCCGAAGCGAAGGCCGTCGATCTCTGGTCTCGTCGGATCAAATGTGTCGTCGCGTGCCGGAAGCGTCATGGATTCAGTTCCTGCGTTACCCGGTGTCTCACCGACGGCCATGCGTGCGAATGCGGCCACGAGAAGTGCGAGCCGGTTTAGCGGGGATGAAGGAATACGAAATCTACCTGCCGACCACGGACAATGACGGGTCGCCGACTGATCCTGCCGAGATCGACCGGGTAAAGCAGATGCTCTCGGAGGTGTTCGGCGGCTACACCCATCTCCGGCAACGAAGCGAAGGCGCTTGGAGCATGGGCGGGGTGACGTTCCGCGACGAAGTCACCATCGTCCGGGTGTTGGCCGACGGGACGGCGAAGTTCGACATGCCGGCGTTCAAGAAATCCGTGGAGCAGGCTCTGCGGCAAAAGAGCGTGCTGATCGTCGAACGCGCTGTGAGCGTAGTTTCGTAAAAGCTCGAGGCGCGCAACTCGCGGGCGGTCTGCGAAAATTATGCACGACCATGTCACTAACCTACCAACCTTTCGCCCAAACTCCGGAAGTGGACCGGCTGCGCCACGACCTTCAAATGAACCTGCCCGACGGTGAGCGCGTCCTCAGCGGCGTGATCGGCGTTGGCCTCACCGCTGCCGGCCTTGCGCGCGGGGGGCTGGCCCGATGGGCACTTCTGCTGGCCGGCGGCGCGCTCCTGCGCCGCAGCCTCACCGGACGGTGCCCCCTTTACCAACACCTCGAACTGGACCGACGCCACGAACGGTCGGGTATCCCCGGCAATCGCGGCAAGCGGGTCGAAGCCGCGGTGAAAATCCAGTGCCCCGCAGAAACGCTCTACGCGTTCTGGCGCACTCTGGAACAGATCCCGCGGGTCATGCGGCATGTGACGTCTGTGGAGCAACGCGGCGGCGGGCGCTCGCACTGGAAAGTCGCCGGACCGGCGGGCCAAACGGTGGAATGGGACGCGGAGATCATCAACGAGGAAGAGGGGCGCTTCATCGCCTGGCAGTCTCTTCCGGGTGCGACAGTCAGCAATGCCGGCTCGGTCTGGTTCGAGCCGGCAAACGGGGGCGCCACGCGAGTGAAGGTTGCGTTCGAGTTCGATCCGCGGGCGGGTGCGCTCGGTGTGGCCGTGGCGGAACTTTTCGGAAATGTCCCGGAAGCGGACCTGAGGGAAGATTTGCAGCGCTTCAAAGAGTTCGCCGAAACGGAACTCAAATCCTCGGCGGTCGCGCGGTAGGTAGGCCGGGTTCGACCATGAAGCCGAGTCAACTGGCACGAGTCGGACGAGCCCGGGGACTTGGGCTTGAGGATTTCTCCGCAGATGTGCGGATGGGGACGGCTTCAGAATATTTTGGAAACGTAGTCCAAAATGCGGGCATCCAGCCAACGCGGAGCACGCGATTTTCCGGTGAACCTCTGAAGGCGCCGGCGCAATCCCGCGCGGCCTGAAACCCTCAAAAAACCGCAGAAGCTCAATCCATAACCATGAAACTCAATACCCTCGAAGACCTATTCCACCACGAACTGAAAGACCTCTACAGCGCCGAGAACCAACTCGTGAAGGCGCTCCCGAAAATGGCCAAGGCCGCTACCAATGCGGAGCTGAAAGCCGGTTTTGAAGAGCACCTCGAACAGACCAAAGGCCAGGTCGAACGCCTCGACCAGATCGCCGAGCAGCTCGGAAAGAAACTCACCGGCCACAAGTGCAAGGCGATGGAAGGCTTGGTCGAGGAAGGTGCCGACCTCATCGGCGAAGATGCCGAGGACAGCGTGCGCGACGCCGGGCTCATCGGTGCGGCGCAGCGCGTCGAGCATTACGAGATCGCCGGCTATGGGACCGCCCGCGCACTCGCGATGCGTCTCGGCCATGATGACATCGCCGCCCTTCTCGGCGAAACCCTCGAAGAGGAAAAGGAAACCGACGCGAAGCTGACGGAGTTGGCCGAGTCGGCGGTGAACGCAGAAGCCGAGGCAGCGGGATCGGGCGACAAGTAAGCTCTCGCGGCGCGGTCGGGTCCGATTCCCGATCGCGCCCGCGGTATGGCTGTCAGAGGTGAATGCGGATGGCTGTGGACGGTCGTGTATTCGCACGGAGGAATCGCTTCATCTGCAAAATCGCTCCGCGCCGAGCGGCCGCGCTTTCCGCAGCAATGCAATCGCCCGGCACCATCAATTCATAGTCGCGCATATAGGCGTCATTGGCGATGAAGAGCACGCAAATGTCCGCGGCAAATCCGGTGATGATCAGCTTCCGCGCGGCGAGGTAGGAAAGGAGCACGTCGAGCGACGTCGAGAAGAAGGCGGAATGCTTCGGCTTTAGGACGAAGTAGTCGTCGTTTGCGGGAATGAGCAGGCGGGCCACCTCCGCACCCGGTGCTTCATCGCTGATGCAGCGCGCGACCTGCTTTTTGAAATCGGACTGCCAGCGGCCGAAATTGTCGTTCACGTAGATCGCTGGCACTCCGCGGTGGCGCAGGCGCTTCTTGAGCGCCGCAATCCGCCTGGCCGCCGGCAGGGCAAAGTGAAGGAGCTTTGCGCCCTGGGGGAAGTCGAAGTCGTTGATCACGTCCACGAGTAGCAGCGCCACCGGGGACCGCTCCGGCGCGACGCCGTGGGGATCGCGTGGCTTCACGACGACGGCGGCGGCGCGACGCCGCTCACTGGTCGAGCTTCCTGCCATAGTATTTCAGCATGTTCGGATCGATACCTTCCACTTCGCGTGACTGCGTGATCCTGCGCGTGTCGATGTATGGAAAGCCTCAAGCCGCGGACGCCCGAGAGGCCCTTGGCGGAAAAACCTAAAGCCGCTTACGCGACTCGTTGCGAATCGAGATGGACCGACAACGAAAAACCCAAGTATGACCACTCTCCAAGTCTGGCAAGGCCGGCCCAATCCCCTCGGCGCAACGGTAACCAAGGAAGGCGTAAATTTCGCGCTCTTTTCCGAGAACGCCACTGGCGTCGATCTCTGCCTCTTCGACGACCCGGCCGCGCCGGCTGAAACCGTGCGTGTCCGCATGCTCGAATGCACTCACCATGTCTGGCACTGCTTCCTGCCCGACTTGAAGCCAGGGCAACTCTATGGCTACCGCGTCCACGGCCCTTACGAGCCTGCACACGGTCACCGGTTTAACCCGGCGAAGCTTCTGCTCGATCCCTACGCAAAGGCTGTGACCGGGCTCGTAAATTGGAGCGCCGAAATGTTTGGTTACGTGCAGGACGGCAGCGAGGATGCGGACCTCAAGCGCGACGACCGCGACAATTCTTGGTGCATGCCGAAGTCCGTCGTCATCGACGATACCTTCGATTGGGGCGACGACCGGCTGCTTGATCATCCGCCGGCGTCGTCGGTCATCTATGAGGTGCATGTGAAAGGCTTCTCGAAGCTGTGCCCTCACATCCCCGAAGAAATCCGCGGCACCTACGCCGCAATTGGGAGCGACTTTGCCATCGAATACTTCAAGAAGCTGGGCGTAACCGCCGTCGAGCTGCTGCCCGTCCATCATTTCGTCAATGACCAGTTCTTGGAGGACAAAGGTCTGACTAACTATTGGGGCTACAATTCGATCGGCTACTTTGCGCCGCACTCGGCATACTCGCTGAGCGGCACCGCCGGGCAGCAAGTCGTGGAGTTCAAGGAGATGGTGAAGCGACTCCATGCGGCCGGCATCGAGGTCATCCTCGACGTGGTCTATAACCACACCGGCGAAGGCAATCACATGGGACCGATGCTCTCGTTCCGCGGCGTGGATAATGCCGCTTACTACCGCCTCGTGCAGAACGATCGGCGTTACTACATGGATTACACGGGCACCGGGAACACGCTCAACATGATGCACCCGCGCGTGCTTCAGCTCCTCATGGACAGCCTGCGCTATTGGGTCACGGAGATGCACGTGGATGGCTTCCGCTTCGATCTCGCTTCGACGCTGGCGCGGGAGTTCCACGATGTGAGCAAGCTCTCGGGATTCTTCGACTGCATCCACCAAGACCCGATCATTTCCTCGGTAAAGCTGATCGCCGAGCCGTGGGATGTGGGCGAAGGCGGGTATCAGGTCGGCAATTTCCCGATCCTGTGGGCGGAATGGAACGGAAAGTATCGCGACAACGTGCGCGCCTACTGGAAAGGGGACATGGGACAGATTGGGGAGTTCGCTTACCGGCTGACCGGCTCCGCGGACCTTTTTGAAGACGACGGCCGCAGACCTTACGCATCAGTCAATTTCCTCTGCGCACACGACGGCTTCACCCTGCACGATACAGTCGCCTACAACGACAAGCACAACGACGCGAACGGCGAGAACAACCAGGATGGGCACAACGACAACCGCTCGTGGAACTGCGGCGCGGAAGGCCCGACCGACGACGAGGGCGTGAACGCTCTCCGCCGCCGGCAACTCCGCAATTTCCTCGCGACGCTGCTGCTCTCGCAAGGCGTGCCGATGATTGTCGGTGGCGATGAATTCGGCCGCACCCAGCGCGGCAACAACAACGCCTATTGCCAGGACAACGACCTGTCGTGGTTCGACTGGAATCATGCCGACTGGCAGAAGCAACTCCTCGAGTTCACCACGCGACTGATCGCCTTCCGCAAAGAGCATCCGATCTTTCGCCGGCCAAAATACTTCCAGGGCCGGCGGGTCGCTGGGACAGGGTTGAAGGACATCATGTGGCTCGATACCGATGGCAGCGAGATGACCGTCGACGACTGGACCTCGGGCGTCTCGCGGTGTGTGGGCATGTTGCTTTCCGGCGACGCGCTCGACGTCCGCGACACACGCGGGCATCCGGTGCGTGACGACACCTATCTCGTTCTCTTCAACGCGCATCACGAGCCCGTGAAATTCGCCCTCCCCGGCAAGCAGGAGGTCAATTGGGAGGTGAATCTGGACACGCGACTGGAAAGCGGCTTCGCGGAAAAACACGATGCGCTTTCGGCTGGCGATGAGATGGAGGTCGCCGAGCGTTCGATGTGTGTGCTCCGTTTGGTGAAAGGCAGCCAGGAGGACGCGCGGAACATCTCGTGGAGGCAGCAGCAGAAAGCCGAGGCCGCGGCGCCCCCGGTGCCGCCCCGGCCCTCGAAGCACGAACCGATCGACCCCACGACGGTCGGCCCGCGTTTCCGCGGCCGGACCGCCAAGACCCCGGCGATTTCAGATCTCACTCAAGGCACACCAGAACCCGACGAACCACCGGTAAAGTAACTCTCCAACATGCTATTAAAGACCGACATTGCCGCCGACCTCCACCGCATCGTGAGGCGGTAAACGAGCACCGCTGCTGGAAACGGCAGCGCGATCTTCTTTTTGAGGATCGTAGATTCGGATTCTCGCGATGTTTTAGCGCTCAGCTTCGATTTAATTTACCATGTCACCGACTATGAACCCACCACTCGTCGAACGTTGCTCAATGGGCGTGCCGGGACTCGATGCCGTGCTTGGCGGGGGCCTGCCGGCCAGACGCCTCTACCTGATCCAAGGCGATCCTGGCGTGGGCAAGACGACGCTGGCCATGCAATTTCTGATGGAGGGTGCAAGGCGGGGTGAGTCGGGCCTTTACGTCACGCTCTCAGAAACGAAGGAAGAGATCGAACTGGTGGCCACATCCCACGGCTGGGATCTCACGAATATTCATCTCTACGAGCTTTCGACCATAGAGGCGCAAATCCGCGGCGATAGCGAAAGCACGTTTTTCCATCCCTCGGAAGTGGAACTGAACCGCACCATTGGTGCCCTGCTTGCCGAGGTGGAACGAGTGCAGCCCGTGCGCGTGGTTTTCGATTCCTTGTCGGAAATGCGGATGCTTGCCGATACTCCCCTGCGCTACCGTCGGCAGATTTTGCAACTCAAACAGTTTTTCGCAGGGCGGAATTCGACGGTGCTATTTTTGGATGACCGCACCTCAGGGAGGCACGACTTGCAGGTTGAGAGCATCGCACATGGCGTCCTCTGTTTGAGCAGCGAGTCGCCCGAGTATGGCGTCGCCCGCCGGCAACTGAGTGTTTTGAAAATCCGGGGCTCCGAGTTCCGCGAGGGCAACCATGATCTCATCCTGCGGCGCGGGGGGCTCATGGTGTTTCCGCGGCTTGTGGCTGGCGAGCACCACCGGGAGTTCGTGCGCGAGGACTTTCCCAGCGGAATCGGCCAACTCGATGCCCTGCTCGGCGGCGGCTTGGGGCGGGGTACGAGCAGCATGTTCATGGGACCGCCGGGGACGGGCAAATCTACACTCGCGCTGCGCTTTGCGGTCTCGGCTGCCGAGCGCGGGGAGAAGGCTTTGCTTTTCACTTTTGACGAGACGACAGGCACGCTGAAGAATCGTGCGGCGCAGCTCGGGATGGAGATGGAAGGTTATCTTCGCAACGGCTTGATTGGCATTCAGCAGGTCGATCCTGCGGAAATTTCCCCCGGCGAAATGGTCCATCGTATCCGCCAGGCGGTTGTGGACGATGGGGTGCGCATGGTCTTGATCGACAGCATCAATGGATATCTCAATGCCATGCCTGCAGAGCGTTACCTGACTCTGCAACTGCACGAACTGCTGGCCTTTCTCAACCAGCAGGGTGTGATCACCATCATGGTGCTGGCGCAGCAGGGGCTGGTGGGGCCGATGCAGTCCACCGTCGATCTCACCTACCTGGCAGACACGGTCGTGCTGTCGCGCTACTATGAGTCGCGCGGGGAGGTGAAAAAAGCTCTGGCGGTTATCAAGAAACGCAGCGGCAATCACGAGCGGACGATCCGCGACATGCGGATCGATAAGAACGGGATCTCCTTGGGCGAGCCGCTGCGAGATTTGCAGGGTGTGCTGACGGGTGTGCCTAGTTTTGTCCCCGGGGAGAAAGCCAATAACGACGTTTCAGTAGATGGATAACTCCCTCCCTGAAACAGTAGGGAGTCACGAGCCGCGTACGCCGCTGCCTCGGGATGAGTTAGGCATCATGGTACTCGCCCCGACCAGCAACGATGCGCGGCTGACCGCGCATTTTCTCCAAAAAGCCGGCTATGACGCGGAGGTGTGCCGGAATCTCGACGACTTTGGCGCGCATATGCAGAGGGGTTGCGGAGCGCTGGTTTTGGCCGAGGAGGCTCTCGATAGCGACATCATGAAGCTCGTGCCGACTTTGGAGCGGCAACCGTCCTGGTCCGATCTTCCCGTGATCCTGATTACCGCTGCCGGTGGAGCCGCACACGTCCGGCCGCGCCATCTGGAAGCGTTAGGTCCGGTCGGAAACATTTCGATCATCGAGCGCCCCGTGCGACCGGAGACGCTGGTGAGCACTTGCGAAGTCGCCTTGCGCTCTCGGCGGCGTCAATACCAGGTGCGCGACCTCCTGAGTAAACTGGATGAGGCTGATCGGCGAAAGGATGAGTTTCTAGCCATGCTCGCGCATGAGTTGCGCAATCCGCTCGCCGCCGTCGTCAGCGCCGCAGCTT
>JANOAZ010000056.1:0-14570 GCA_031411395.1 Chthoniobacteraceae bacterium | reverse complement strand
GGGTGACGGCCTCGTACCGGGGCACCGCGCCACCCTGGGTGGCACGCGCGCCCGCGCGCTCCCATCCTGCAGGGCGGCCCGGCGCTGGGGGTAATGATTTGGGGGACGCGGGGGTGCGCGTCCCCCCGCGGAGATAGACGGAGAGCGACTGCGCGGGCGGCGTCGCCCCCCAGAGCGCCGCATAGGTCGCGGCCGACATCAGCATCACGCCCTGATCACGGGTGTAGTCGGAATAGACCGCCGCGATCTCCACCGGCACCTCGCCAGTGGGCGTGAGCAGGCCGAGCCGATCGCCCGTGCGCACGCGGAACTTCCGCGCGAACGGCTCGCTCACCGCGACCGCACTCCCTCCGAAAACACGGCCCATCTTCCGCACATCATCCCCGCCGGCCACCGTGAGATTGCGCCGATAGATGCCTTCCACCACCGCGAGCAGCACCGGCGTCGCGGGCGTTTCGCCGACCCGGATCGGCACGGTGAATTCGCGGAAAGTATCCACCGACTCGACCTCCGGCCGCGCGCGCAGCCACGCGAGCGTCGCGGCCGGGATGCTCGCGGCGAGGCCGATGGTTTCATTTGAGGAAGGCGCGATGAAAAGATCGGCGACGATCGCGTGCTCGACCCACGCGCTCACCGTCTGGCGGAAGGAGAAGATCATCACACTCAGCCCCACCATCATCGCGATCGCCGCCGCGAGCGCGGCCACCGTCACCGCATTGCGATGCAGCGAGCGGCGCAGATGATCCGCCGCGAGCCGCCACAGCACGCCCGCGCGCATCCCGCCCGCCGCCAACGTCCCGAAGCGGCGCACCGCCCCCGGCGCGAAAAGCGAAAACCCGCACAGGACAAAAAACGCCGCCACGAAACTCATCCCCGGCCGGGCGAAATGCAGCGACGCCCACGCCAACACGGCCGCGCCGCCCAGCACCGCGAGCGCCAGCCAGCTCCAGCGCGCCGCCCGCTCCACGCTGCGCTCCGCATGCGAGCCGAGGCTCAGCGCCGCCACTGGATCGATCCGCGCCGCTTCATCCGCCGGCATCCACGCGCCCGCGAGCACCGCGCCCAGGCCGAAGATCCCGGCCACGATCAACTGCATCGGGTCCACGTAACTGCGTTCGATGCTGAGCAGCACGTAATGCGAGGAGATCGTCTTCGCGACCGCACCGGTGAGCACCTGCGCGAGCGCCACGCCGCCGATTCCTCCGAGGAAAATGCCCGGCACCCCCAGCACGCACGCTTCCCCGAGAAACAGCGCCCGGATCTCCCACCGCGTCGCCCCGATCGACCGCAACACTCCGATTTCCACCCGCCGCCGCGTCACCGATGCGGAGATCGTATTGTAAATGAGGAACACCCCCACGAGCAGCGACACCATGCTCAGCGCCGTGAGATTGAGCTGGAAGGCCGCGAGCATCGACTCCACCTGTGCGCTCCGCTGCCGCGGCGGCGCGGCGGAAAGATCGGCTGGCAACAGCTTCTGCAACTCCGCCGCGACCGCCGCCCCGCGCGCCGGCTCCGCGAGCAAAATCTGGAGCGACGACAGCCGCCCCACCTTCCCGAAAAGCTCCTGCGCCCACCCGATGTCCATCGCCGCGATTCGCGACTGCGACGCGCCGGGCGAATCCTTCATGTCGAGTAGCGACACGATGGCCAGCGTCCGCGCCTCGCTATTCACCAGCACCCGCAGGCGATCGCCCACCTTCACCCCGAGACGCCGCGCGAAGTCCGCCGTCACCGCCACCCCATCGCCGGTCCCGAGCCACGGCTCCAGCGACAGCCGCTGGCCGCCTTCGCTGAGCTGGAAAGTGCGGAAGGGTTCGCTCGAGAAAATGTCGATGCCGAGCACGCGCAGATATTCGCCCGGAAAATCCGGCAGCGTCACCACACCCTCCACCAGCCCCGTCACCGCGCGCACCCCGGCCTGCTTCTCGATCCGCGGCCACAGCATTTCGTCCACGTCTCCGCGCACTTCCAGGTGCGACTTTCCCGCCACCAGATCGATGCCCGCCGCGAAGGAGCGATTCGCGCTGTGGTTCGCGATCTGGATTGCCAGATACACCGCGATCCCCAGCGCCACGCTCAGCACATTGAGCAGCGCCAGCAGCCGATGCCGCCGCACCTGGCGCACCACGTGCCAGAGGAAGATGCGGGGAAAATGCCGGGTCATGCGAGGCGTCGAGAGCATACGCATCGCGCTGCGCGTTCCGCTGCAATTGATTTTACACCATTTGATCTACGCAGAGCGTTTCAGTGGGTCCGCGCTCGCCGTGCTTTCCTGTGCTGCGTCCACCGTCCAAAACGTCGCCTCGTTCGTTTTCTCGGGGGATCGGAAGATGCGCAATGCGCGAGAAGCTTCGCGTGTTTCTTCGCCTGATGAACGCGGCGCCAGTGAGAAGGATTTGGTTCCATCGACACTATATGCGCGCTTCCTTAAAATTACGCATCCATTTTCCCCAAAAAAATAGGAACGCCGATGTATCTCGAAGTTTAGGTGAACGCGAACCTCTCAACATTATTTGAGGATGACCTGAACTCGTTGACTCGACGTTTCACTCACCCGACACGCACGGGCATTGCCGCGCGCGTCCACACCCGCCATCACCACACCGCGCCGATGCCCGCTACTTCTCCCACTCCCGCGCTCCAGCTCCGCGGCTACGCCTTCGGGCTCCTCGGCGTCCTCGCGTTCAGCCTCACGCTGCCGGCCACGCGTGTCGCCGTCACGTCCTTCGATCCTTTCTTTGTCGGCCTCGGGCGTGAACTCGTCGCCGCGTGCCTCGCCATTCCCCTGCTCATTTTCACCCGGCAACCGTGGCCCACGGCGTCGCAGATCCGCCGCCTGTGGATCGTCGTCGCCGCGCTCGTCGTCGGCTTCCCCACGCTCAGCGCGTGGGCCATGCAGCGCGCCGATGCCTCGCACGGCGCCGTCGTCCTCGGGCTGCTCCCGCTGGCCACCGCCATCGCCGGTTTTCTCCGCGCGCACGAACGGCCCTCCTTCGGCTTCTGGTGCGCCAGCGCGGTCGGCAGTTGTTCGGTCGTCGGCTTCGCGCTTGCGCAGGGCGGCGGCAGTTTTCGCAGCGCGGATTGGGCGCTGCTCGGCGCCGTCATCGCGTCCGCGCTCGGCTATGCGGAGGGTGGACGGCTCGGCCGGGAAATGGGCGGCTGGCAGGTCATCTGTTGGGCGGTCGTCCTCGGGCTCCCCATCACCATCCCGTCCGTCGGCTGGCTCGCGTGGCACCACGGGCTCGTCGCCACACCGGCTTCATGGGCGGGCTTCGCCTACGTGAGCGTCGTCAGCGCCTTCCTCGGTTTCTTCCCATGGTATCACGGTCTCGCCATCGGCGGCGTCGCCCGCGTCGGCCAGATCCAGCTCCTTCAGCCCTTCTTCACTCTCGCCTTCGCTGCTGCATTCCTCGGCGAACACTTCAGTCTCAGCGCCCTGCTCGCCGCCACGCTCGTGGCCGTCTCCATCCTCGCCGGGAGGAAGGCGAAGATCCTGCACGGGCCGGCGCGCGCAGCGTAACGCGCGAGTCCACGTCAGCCCTCCCTCAGGCTCGGCTCGCCCCCGGGCGCTGAAACTTCACCTGCCGCACGCGGCGTCCGTCGCTCTTGGTCACCGTCGCCACGAACTCCCCGATGCGCACGCTTTCCCCCGCCTTCGGCAGATGCCCGAGGAGTTGCGTCACGTAGCCGCCGACGGTGCTGACATCCTCGCTTTCCAGGTCGAGCCCCACGACGCTGCAAAGTTCGTGCAACGGGAGCCGGGCGCGCACGACGAACTCGTCCTCGTTGATCCGCTCGAGATCCGGCGCCTCGGCATCGAATTCGTCCTGAATTTCACCGACCAGTTCTTCGATCACGTTGTCCAGCGTGACCATGCCGGCGGCGCCGCCGAATTCATCGGCCACCAGCGCGAGGTGCGAGCGGCGGGTGAGGAAAACGTCGAGCAACTTCTCGACTGTCATCATCTCCGGCACGGTCGGCAGCTCGCGCTTGATCCGGTCGAGATCCGGCGAGGGCTCATCCTCCAGCGGGATCATGTCCTTGATGTGAATGAGCCCGATCGCGTCGTCGAGATGGCCGCGGCAGAGCGGGAAACGTGTGTGGCCGGATCGTTTCGCGCGGCGCAGATTTTCCGCGAAGGAATCGCCGACATCGAGGAAGACGACGTCCGTGCGCGGCGTGGCGATGTCGCGTGCGGTGAGGTGCCGCAAGGCGAAGGCGCGCGAAGAAATCCGCGCGCCGTGCGAGGAGAGTTCGTGCGCTTTTTCACTCTCAGCGAGGATGAGGCGCAGCTCCTCCTCGCTGTGCGCCAGCTCGTGCTCGCCCACGGGTTTGAGTTTGAAGATGTGCTTCAGGAGCAGGTTGGCCGCGCCGTTGAGGATCTGGATCGCGGGCTTGAAAATGGTGTGGAAGAGATCGAGCGGGCGGCTCACCCACAGCGTCGTCGGCACGGGCCGGCGAATGGCGAGGGATTTCGGGGCCAGCTCGCCGAGGACGATGTGCAGGAAGGTGATGATGGCGAAGGCAATCGCGAAAGACGCGGTGGTAATGACGGCGGCCGATTTCACCCCGGCCAGCGTGAAGACCGGATGCAGCATGTGGGCGATGAATGGCTCGCCGATCCAGCCCAGAGCGAGGCTCGCGAGCGTGATGCCGAGCTGGGTCGCGGAGAGGTAGGAATCGAGGTGAGCCACGACGTGGCGCGCAGGTCCTGCGCGCTTCACTCCCTGCGCCGCGAGCGCGGCGAGCTGGCTGTCGCGCACCTTCACGATGGCAAACTCGGAGGCGACAAAGAAGCCGTTGAGGAAGACGAGGAAAAAGACGATCGCGAACTGAAGCACGGCGAGTTCGATGGCGACCCAATCGGTGACCACGTGCTCCGCGCCAGCCGCAAGGAAGACAGAAAAAAGCATGGCCGTATCCTTAGCCACAACTCCCCCCAACGGCAACGGGCGGGCGCCCCGCCCCAACCCCCCACGGGCCGCTGCTCTAGCTGGGGACTTCGTGGATGAAGACGTCGCGGAAGGCGCCGAGGCTGAGCAGGCCGCCGGTGCTGAGGTCGGTGTCGTTGTTGCGGCCGGCGTGGAGCTTCACGGCGACGCCGTGGATTCTGACGGCGCCGATCTCCTGCGCGACGAAGCCGAAAGTGTCTCCCGCGCCGGTGGTTCCGCGGACCTGGCCGCCGATGGTGATGCTGGCGATTTTCGAGAAGAGGCTCGGATCGCCGACGTTGAACGGAGCATCATTCGCGTCGCCGAAGAAGGCGTCCGTGGGCGTGACCCCGGCGGAGATGCTGCTGGCGATCCAGTCGCCGACCACGGTGACGGCGCCGATCTGGACGTCGCCGCTGCCGCTGGCGAGAATGACTGAGTCCTGCACGCTGCCGCCGACGGTGAGGGAGCGGAGCGCGATCTTGGGGCCGATGAGATTGGGCGGCAGGCCGTTGACGAAGATGGAATAGGGCGATGCGGCGGAGCCGACGATGCTGCCTTTGACGACGACGGCGCCCATGAAATCCGCCTCCAGCGTCCCCGAGCTGGGGCCGCCACCGCCCAGGAGGCTGCCGCGAACGGTGAGGCTGCCAATGCTGCCGAGGATGGAACCGAATGCGCCGCTAAAGGACTCGCTGCCGCCGTGCACATCACCACCGATGAAGGCGGTGCCGATGTTCTTGAAGGCGCCGGCGGACCCGGAGAAGGAGCCGCTTTTTCCCACGAGGCTCCCGCCGATGAAGTAACTCCCGACATTACCGCTGCTGCGGATGCTGCCGGCGCCGCTGGCGGCGCCGCCGAGGACATCGCCGACGACCCTGATCGCGGTGGTGTTCCCATCGAGCATGACCTGGAAGCCATCGACCATGCCGCCACCGACGATGGAGCCGCCGATGCTGATGCCGGCGAGGCTTTTGAGAAGAACCTGGTCATTGTGCGCGCCGCTCACGAAGCGGACGGTGCCGGTGTCGGCGAAGGTGCTGCTCTCGACATTTCCCCGAATGGTAACGAGGCCAAGCGTGGTGGCAGGGGCGTCGCCGGTGGGGACATCGATGAAGACGCGGCCGGTGCGCTCGGCCTGTCCGCCGAGGACGGATTGCCCGATGAGGAGCGAGCCGAGCTTGCCGGCGCCGAGGATCTGGCCGCTGTCCGCCGCGGTGCCGCCCTGGATGTTGCCGAGGATGGTGACGGCGCCGAATGCGCCGGAGGATTTCAGGCTGCCGGTATTGGCAGCGCCGCCGCCGATGATGGAGCCGGCAATGTTGACAACGCCGATGGAGCCGGCGCGGACGGCGCCGCTGTCCGCCGCAGCGCCGCCGAAGATGCTGCCGCCGAGCTTGAGGGAGCCGAGGCTGCCGGTGACGACGATCTCGCCCGAGTCGGTGCCGGCGCCATTGCCGCCGCGGATGGAGCCGCCGATCGTGGCGGTGCCGATGGCAGCCGCCTCGATGTAGCCGCTTTTCGCGCCGCCACCGCCGACGATGTCGCGCCCGATCTTCACGGTGGTGATGGTGCCGGCCACATCCACGTGGCCGGTGCGAAGCCCGGCGCCGCCGATGAGCGATTGCCCGATGCTGAGGAGGCCGAGATGGTAAGTGGCAAAGTCGAGATGGATCTCGGCACCGGCGAGGTTGGTCCTGACGTTGAGAACGCCGAGGTCGGCCTTGATGTTCCAGACCGAGGTGCCGGAGGTGGAGAAGACGTCGATGGATTGAATCTTCAGGCCGCCCACCCCTTTGCCCGCATCGATATCCTGCACGTCGCCGGCGACTTTGATCGTGGTGATATTCTGACCGGTGGCGTCGATCGCGGTGACGTTCACGAGGCCGTCTCCGCCGAGTGGGCCGGGCCTGGCGGTGACGCTGAGGCTGGTGCCATCGAAGATCGGGTCAGTGAGAGTGATGAGGTCGATGCGCTCGCCGCCGGTGACGCCGAGCGCGGTCTTGGCGATGGCGCTGGTCAGGAGGGCGGAAGTCCCGAGGCTGGTGGCGACGGTGATGATGTCGCCATCGACGTCGATGAGGGTGACGAGCCCGGCAGGCGCGATGCGCGTTTCGAGAGGCTCGATGGAGGCTGGGAGGTACGGCATCCGGCACTAAGAACACTTTGGCCGGTTAGGGGGCAACGCCCGAGTTTCCCCTCGCCTCACGGGTGACACCCGCGCCTCTTGCGTGCCATGCGATGTTCTCCACCCACGCATGATTCTCGACGCCACCTGCGACATCCTATTTCACACCTACGCCCCGATCCCGGTGATCCTGATGCTGCGTCCGCGGAGTGGCATGGCGCAGTGGATCCTGCGGGAGGAATATTCCATCACCCCGCATACGACGATGCTGGAATACACGGACGGGCTGGGGAATCTCTGCCAGCGGATCGTGGCCGGGCCGGGGGAGTTTGCGGTGCGGTGCACTTGCCGCGCGGAGACGGCGGATGAGATCGACGTGCATCCGGAGGCGGAGTTCGTGCCGTGCCAGGAACTGCCCGAGGCGGTGCTGCAATTCCTGCTCCCGAGCCGCTACTGCCAGTCGGATCTGCTCGGCGGGCTGGCGGGCTCGATCGTGGATTTTTCCGCGACGGCGTATGGGCAGGTGGAAGCGATCCGCCGCTGGCTGAACGAGCACCTTACTTACACCTACGGCCACAGCAATGCCTCGACCTCGGCGATCGACACGGCGCAGACGCGCACGGGAGTGTGCCGCGATTTCGCGCATCTCGGGATCGCGCTCTGCCGCAGCTTGAATATCCCGGCGCGGATGGTCGTGGGCTATCTTTACCAACTCGACCCGATGGATCTGCACGCATGGTTTGAAGCCTATGTCGGCGGACGCTGGTACGTCTTCGACGCGACGCAGACCCAGCCGCGCGGCAATCGCATCGCGATCGCCTATGGCCGCGACGCGGCGGACGTGGCGCTGGTCACGCAATTCGGCGCCTTGGAACTCAACCAGATGAAGGTGACGGTGGCAGCGGCGGACCTGAGCAAATAGGCGGTTTCGCCGACGCCTTTACTTTCGCCCTTCGCCCTTCGCCTTTTGCCTTTTCTTCAAAGCGGAGCGGTCGTCTCCGCGGCGATCTGGAGCGCCTTTTGCAAGCGGACCATGGTCTCGTTGCGCAGCTTGCGGCCGTCCGCTTCGGAGACGTAGAAGGTGTCGATGGCGGCGCCCTTTTCCGTGGCGATGCGCGAGAGGGCGATGGACACGCCGCACTGACCGATGGCGCGGAGCAGATGGTAGAGGAGGCCGAGCCGGTCGGGAGTCTGAATATCGACGAGAGTGTAAACCGGGTGCGCGTCGTTATCGATGGTGATGCGCGTGGGGAAATCGAGCTCCTGTGAAAGATGGAAGCCGCGGCGTTTCATCGCCTTGGCGAGGAGCGGGGTGAAGTCGAACGTCTCCTCGTCGAGCGATTGGTTGAGGCGCTTCTCGACGGTGGACATCTCACGCTCGTCGGTCACGGCTTCGAACTTGGTGTTGCAGACCCGGAAGACGTCGAAGACGAGGCTGTCGGCGCGGGTGAAGACATCGGCGCTGAGGATGTTCAGGTGGCCCACGGAGAGGGACGCGGCGATGCGGGCGACGAGTTCGGAGCGGTCCCAGCCGACGAACCAGAACTCGCTGTGCGCGCGGTTCGGGTGGGAGACCCACTTCACCGCGGGCGCGAGTGGCTGAGCCGTGACGTCGGCCTGGTCCTCGAGGAATCGGCGGAAGAGCCGGATGTGCTCGACGATCTCCGCGACGGTGTACGCCTGGAAGTAGCGCTCCGGCATGAATTCGAAATGCGCGTCGATCTCGTCCGCGTAGTTGGCGCCGAGCTTGCGGGTGACCCCGGTGCGCAGGGCTTCGCGTTCGATGGTGCGCTGCCGGTAGAAGGCTTCACCGTCGGCGAGATAGGAGGTGGTGTTGCGGTAGAGCTGCCAGACGAGGCCTTCCTTCCAGTCGCTCCAGTTTTCGTCGCCGGTCCCCTGCCCGTCCGCGAGGGTGAGGAGCATGAGCGCGTCGAGATTGGACTGGCCGCGGACGAGGCCGGCGAACTCCGCGGTGGTCGCGGCGTCGTCGAGATTGCGGCGCTGCGCGGTGCTCGAGAGCATGATGTGGTGATCCACGAGGAGCACGAGCGACTTGCGGCGCTCCGGGGTGAGTTGCAGCCGGCGCGAGACTTTCTGCGCGTAGAGCGCGCTGGCCTCGGCGTGAAGGCGCGCGTTCGAGGCCTTGCCGGTGTCGTGGAGCAGGAGCGCGAGGTAGAGGACGAAAGGGTCCTCGAGTTTCTGGAAGATCGCGCGGTAGTCGGCGAGCTTCGGATCCTCGCTGTCGATCACGCGGTCGAGCTTCTCGATGCACACGAGGGTGTGTTCATCGGCAGTGTAGCGGTGAAAGAACTCGTGCTGCACGAGCGCCGTGAGCTGGCCAAACTCGGGCACGAAGCGGCCGAGGAAATCCACCTCGTGCATGGCGCGCAGGATGTGGCCGACCTCGCCCTTCCGCGAGCAGATGGCGATGAAGGTCTCCCGCACCGCTTTCGAATACTGAAAGGTGCGATCGACCAGATGCAGCCGTCGCCGGATGAGCTGTGCGAGCTCGGGGCTGAGCTTGAGCCGGCGCTGCTGGAGATGCTGGAAGACGCGCATCATCCGCACGGAGTCCTGGTTAAAGACGTTCGTGGATTCCGCGTAGATCCGGCCCTCCGTGCTGTAGAAGCCGTCGAAGTGTTCCGGCGCCGGCGCTTTCTTCCGCAGGAATCCGAGGAAGCCTCCCCCCTTTGCGGCAATCGACGCGAGGCTCATGCGCTCGGAAATGAGCTCGGTCGTGTGATAGATATTGCGCGCGTGCTGGTAGTAGTCGCGCATGAAGGCCTCGGTCCGGCGGAGGATGTTCTTCTGCGGATAGCTCAGCTTGTTGGCGAGCTGGAGCTGCTGGTTGAGGAGGATGACATCGTTCGCCCGCTTGTTGAAATAATGCAGCTCGGTGCGGACGCGGAGCAGGAAATCGTAGGCGCGATCGATCTGCCGCCGCTCGGCTTCATTGAGAAATCCTTTCTTCACGAGATCGCCGGTCGTGGGCGCGCGCTCCTTGAAAAAGCTGATCCACAAAAGGTTCTGGTAATCGCGCAGTCCGCCGCAGCCGTTCTTCAGGTTCGGCTCCTGCATGTAGGCGGTGTGCCCATACTTCGCGTGGCGCTCCTCTTGGTTTGCCACCCGCTCGCTGATGTAGGCTTCCTCATACCCCTCGACACAGCCGCGCAGGAATTCGGCGCGGAACGCGCCAAAAAGGTCCGCGTCGCCGGCAATCAGGCGAGCCTCGAGCATCGCGGTCTTCGAAAGCATGTCGGCATTCGCCTGCTTGATCGCACCCGCGATGGTCCGCGTGGCGTGCCCCACTTTGAACCCGACGTCCCAGAGCATGTAGAGGATCTTTTCGATGACCTCATTGACCCGCGTCTCCGCCTTCCCCGATTCGCGATGAAGGAACATGATGTCCACGTCGCTGTAGGGATTGAGTTCGCCGCGGCCATACCCGCCCGTCGCGATCACCGCGAGGCGCGGCGGAGCACCCTTCGAGGACGGCAGACCCTCGATCGCCGCCTCGAGCAGGTGGCTGACGATGATGTCCACGAGGTGCGCCCGCTCCGCACAGATCTCGCGGCCGCTCCCCCCGCTCCGGTGTTTGATCCAGATGCGGTGATTCTCGATCTTGAGGAACTTCTTATAAAGTTGCAGCAGATCCTCGGCCTTGAGTTTGCCTTGGGAACGAAGCTGCTGCTCGGCGTGAGCAAGCACCTTTTCACGGTGACGAAGCATCGAAGAAAAGGCTAAGGGCGAAGGGCGAAGGGCGAAAGGGGGATCACGCGCGCGCGAAGGCGTCCGCGGAAGCGTCGGCGCCGGGAGCCACTCGCACGCCCGGATCGTTCGCCGCGAGGTGATTGAGCGCGTGATAGACGGCCTCGGGATCTTCACCCAGCGCCGTGGCGAGTTGCGCAGCGGTCTGCGCATTCGCGGACAGCGCGCCGCTCACGCGGCTCAAGGTTTTCAACACCACGGTGGCCGCCTTCTTCCCCGCTTCGACGCCGGGCTGGTGGTACGCATTGATATTCACCAGCGAAGCGTAGAAGCCGACCGCGCGCTCGTAGAGCGCGATCAGCGCGCCGACCGTCGCGGGAGTGACTTCGGGAATGCTCACGGTGATCGAGTCGCGCCCGCTTTCATACAAGGCGGTGCGCGTCCCCCGCAGAAAGCCCTGGAGGAAATCGCCGGTCGTCGCGCCCGGCTCGACCTCCATCGATGCGCCCGCGCGGCCCTGGCGCACCTCGATGAAGGTGACGAAAAAATTGGCCACGCCGTCGCGGAGCTGCTGCACGTACGCGTGCTGGTCGGTCGAACCCTTGTTGCCATAGACCGCGATGCCCTGGTTCACGATGGCGCCGTCGAGGTCGCGCTCCTTGCCGAGCGATTCCATGACGAGTTGCTGGAGGTATTTGGAAAAGAGAACGAGCCGGTCCTTGTAGGGCAGCACGACCATGTCCTTTTCGCCCCGTCCATTTCCCGCGAAGTACCACATGAGCGCGAGCAGCATCGCCGGATTCTCCCGCGTGACCTTGCTCCGCGTCCATTCGTCCATCGCCGCCGCGCCGCCGAGCAGCGACTGCATATCGAGCCCCTGCAACCAAAGCGGCACGAGCCCCACGGCGCTCATCACCGAGGTGCGGCCGCCCACCCAGTCCCACATCGGGAAGCGCGCCAGCCAGCCCTTTTCCGTCGCCAGCTTGTCCAGCGCCGAACCCGCTCCCGTCACCGCCACCGCATTTCTCGCGAAGACGATCCCCGCCTTCTCGAACGCGGCCTGCACCTCGAGCATGCCGTTGCGCGTCTCCGCAGTGCCGCCCGATTTCGAGATCACCACCACGAGCGTGTGATCGAGGCGGTGCTGGAGATCGGTGATCACCCGGTCCATGCCCTGCGGGTCCGTGTTGTCGAAGAAATGGAGTCGCATCCGGTCGTCAGCCGTCCCGAGCGCATCGCTCAAAAACTGCGGCCCGAGCGCCGAGCCGCCGATGCCGATGAGCAGCACGTCGCTGAAACGATGGCTGCTGTGGATGCCCTCGACGAACTTGAGGATCGCAGCATTCGTCCGCTCGATCTCCGCCGTCATGTCCGGCGCCGGCGCGAGCTTCGGAGCGCGCAGCCAGTAGTGGCCGACCATCCGCTGCTCATCGGGATTCGCGATCCCGCCCTCCTCGAGCGCCTGCATCGCGGCGAAGGCCTTCTGCGCATCCGCTTCCCGCTGCGCGAAAAAATCGTCCCCGAATCGCATCCGGCTGATATCGATCGAAAAACCAAGCGCGGCATGGCGCGCCTGAAACTGGTGGTAGCGGTTCCAAAGTGAACTCATATCCGGCGATGGAACGAAAACGGTCCGGTGGTGTCCAGCGTCGCCGATGGAAGTTCCTCAGCAGACGCCTGCAAAGGGCTCGTCAGCCCCGGCAAAAGTGCCCGCAGATTTTCCTCAAGAAAGTGATTGAACGCCCCGCCCTCGGAGCCTAGCTTGCGCGCCTCCTTTCAAAAGGAGTCTTAGCTCAATTGGTTAGAGCGCCGCCCTGTCACGGCGGAGGTTGCGGGTTCAAGTCCCGTAGACTCCGCCACTTCTCGAAAGCTCGCGAAGTGGCTTCAATGCTTGGTTCGCGGGCGGCATCGGCATCAACAAAAAAACCAAGGCTGCGCTTGTCACGACGGATTCCCGACTGGCAGCGCAGTCGTCCCGACAAAATGAAAAAGAAACGTTCCGAGAATCCGAATCAGCTTCTCCTCAATCTCAATTCGGCGGCCGACGGGGAGCACCAGGACGGCTTGTTTTCCGGGAAGAGCTGCGGAGAAATGATCGATGCGGCGATCGGGAAGCTTCGGCAAATGAACAACGCTGTCCTGAAAGACAAGTCCGCGGTCGAGGCGCGGGCGTGGTTCGCGTGGCGCTTCCTGCCCCCACTTTGCAAGGCCCTCATCGAAGGGGAAGAACTCGGAGAGACCTTTCGTGTCCTGGTCATCAATCCGGAGAAGGTTCGGGCACCTCGCGCACTCGACGTCTTCCAGCACGGCCGCAACTGAAAAAACCCACATGAAAACTCCATTCGAAATCGAATCCCCGTACCAAGCCATGCTCGCGTGCGAAGTCTTGGACTACGCCGCCCTCGATTCACTCGAGGAATTCCAAGAGTGCATTCAAGAGAAGAACTTCGTGTTCGCAGTCGATAAGGGCGGCACCGGCCAAACCATTGCCTACGGCTCGGAACTGCTCAACGCCATGGCCCACGAGGTCATCCCCATGCAGGAGCTGCGCGCCATCGGCTTCGCGATCGACTACGCCAGCGACCAAGTTGAGCACTTATGCGCGGCGCTTCAGGTATCGATCGGCCTCGATGAATGGCCGCTGAGGAAGGGGGCCGTCGGCTAGAGCTCGCAGGGGCCGCAGACTCGGCGCTGGTAGCGGAGACGTTTCGCAATGTCCTGCTGCCAGCGCCAGCCGGCCAGCCATGCGGCGAGGGCGCGGCGGTATTGCGCCGCGGTCTTGAATCGTTCGGGGCGCGGTTCCTGGACGATGCCGGGACCGGTCATGCGCTACGATAGCCGGGGTGGCGGCTTCTTGTCGATCCTGCGCGAATGCCTGGTTCGGGCGCGGGCCGGCCGGCGCCGAAGGGCGAGCCGCAATTCGATCTTCACGGAAACCAGCGCCGAGCGCATCCACGCGGCCAGCTCGGCGGCGTCTTCGGGCGAGCATTTGACCGTCCGGAGAAGTCGCTTATCGTTCGGCGCGGAAAAGAAAAAGTTGAAGTATCCGGGCTGATCTTCGGCTGGTTCGAAGATCATCTTCGACGCTGGGAAGCGACGGGCGAAACGGGCCTGGCTACTTGGCTTTGGCAATGCCTTGGATCGCGCTGATGATTTTCTCCAAGTCTTTTGTCGCCATCGTGGCAGTGACCTTGCCGCCACCCGCTGCGCCATCGGGCTTGGCGTCCAAGCCTTTTTTGATCTCCTCGCCGAGCTCCCGGCCGCGAAATTCGCGAGGGTCTAGATTTTCACGGCCAAGGCCGCGCTGCTTCACCCGCTCCGAGAGCGGGCGATTGTCTCTCTCGGCGTCGGCCTTCGCCTTGCCGCCCCGGGCGTCAAGTTCCACCTCGTCGATCGCGCGTCGTAGGTGCCTTCCCGCTTTGCCCTCTGCAGCCCTTCGCGCGCCTTTCCCCTGCGGATCGTCAATGTCCTTCAGTTTCCCAGCAACCTTTTCGGCTTCATCGGCGGCAGCCGCGTCGTCGAACTGCTTCTTCAAGACGTATTCCGCGGCGATGCGCTGGCGCTTCGCGGCGTCGGCCAATTTCTCGTCCTTCTCCCGCTCGGCGATCACCTCGGCATCGAGCTTCTTTTCAAAATCCGCACGCTCCACTTCCTTGCGGTTTTCCTGCTCTCGAAACTTCTCCGCGAGCGTCGCCATGTTGAACTCGGTGTCCCGACCTCGCGCCGCGCTTTGTTCCTCGAGCGCCTCCCGCTTTCTGAATCCATCGGCCTCCTTGGCCATGTTTTCCTCGAGAGCTTTG
>JANOAZ010000055.1:0-13101 GCA_031411395.1 Chthoniobacteraceae bacterium | reverse complement strand
CCCCAACGGGGGCTCCAGGACCTCAACGATCTCAACGACGCCGCGGCGGGCGGGACTGCCGTCCTGCCCGCCGCACTGGTTAGTTTCAACCGCTCACGCAGACAAAAACCAGCCAGCAAATCGAACATACAAGGACCTCATTCATCCGCGGGCGGAGGCGGTGCGGAGCGAACCCCTGTGGTCACCGGCTCCGCACCCCCGCTGCCCACGGAGATCAGAGGTTCTTCGCAAGCTCAGAATGACGGGGTTCTGGTTCGCGCGGCGCGCGGCGGGACTTCCCGTACACCCTCTGAAATAGAAATGCAGTCGCGCCCGTGGTTCTTGGGAAAGGAACCGCGGATTTCGGGGATAACTACGACCCGGCCTCCTCGTTTTGCAGCTTTCGGGCGGTCCACATCGCGAGCGCGCCGTATGCGGCCAGGCAAATGAGCGGGACTAAAAGCACCGCGGCGGTTGGTTCCTTCACGGCCCATGGACCGACGCTCAAGCTGATTTTCCAGATGCCTTTGCCGGCGAAGAGCTTGGTGACCGTGGCGCCGAGCAGGCCGTGAACGAAGGCGAAGGCGGCGAGATTTCGAAAACGGTCTTCCATCGCCGCGTAGGCGAAGCTGGTGCCGAGGATGGTGGTGAGGAGCACGAGTCCGTAGGAGTCGATGTGGATGAGTCCAAAGCACGAACCGGTGAGCGTCGCGACGATCATCCGCTTTTTATCCCTGCAGAAAAAATGCGTCCACACCACGCCGGCGGGGAATGCAAACGCGACGCAGCCGGTGAGGAGCGAGGGTGCCACGAGTGGCCCGTGGACGGTGCGCATTGCGAGCCATACGGCCGGGCCGAGGGTGGCCGCCGCGACCACGCCGCCCAGGACGGCGACGAGAAGCCGCCGTTTCGCGGGGGTCGTATTCGAGGGGCTGGCCGAGGGGGCGAAGGCTTTGCGCAATCGCGTGGCGAAGAAGGCGGTGAAGGTGAGCTGTTGAATCAAACCCCAGAACATGTGGGTGGCTGCGTCGAGGGTGTGATCGAGGAGTTCGAACTTCGCGAATGCCTTGGGCCCGCGGGCCAGCCACGCCGCGAGGGTGGCATAGGCGAGGAAGGCGACCGAGATTTTCAGCGCCAGCCCGAACGCGGAGCCGAGATTGTCGTAACGAATGACGAACGTGGCGAGGATCGTGGCCGCGCAGAGTGAGAGGATCGCGATGGCCGCGAATTCCCCGAATGAATCGGGCGCCATCCGATACGGCTTCGGGAGGCGAAAGAATTTTGCGGCGTCCGGCCAGTCCGCGAGACTGAACCACACGATGCCGCCGATGACGGTGAAAAACACCGCGAGGATCCGCCAGCGGGCCGCACCGGAGCGGTCGCGGATGAGCGCGAGCAGGCGACGGGGGCTGCCGAGGCCGAGCGATTCGAGGGTGTCGCGATGCCAGAGCGGAGTGAGCACCACCGCCCAGACGAAGCCGAGGAGCATCGCCCCTTTTCCCACCGCGCTCACCCACGGTGCCTGGCCCAGCACGCCCCACCCAAAGCAAAACGGCCACAGCACGAACAAGACGCCGCACATGACTCCGAAAGCATTGAGGGCATTGACGCGGCGCGGGTGGGCCTCGCGCTCGGGTTCGCCCGCGGTATTCAGGATCTGACCGGGCTGGCTCACGGCTTCGCGGCCAGCGGCAGGCGGACGCACGCGACTTCCTGATCGGTGCGCATGAGCAGGATGTCGCCGCTGAGCGCGGGCGGGTTCCAGGTCTTGCTGTCGAAGACGCGGAAGCGGGTGAGCTCATTCGGCGCCTCCGGGGTGGGTGCGAGGAGCACGATTTCCCCATTCTCGGCGGTGACGAGCAGCACGTCGCCGACGAGCAGGATCTGGCCGTGGCCATAGCGACCGGCTTTCCATTTGCGGCTGCCGTCGCGCACATCGACGCAGGCGAGGATGCCGTCATCGAGGCCGTAGAGGTGGCCGTCGCGATGGATGAAGCTGGCCAGCTTGGCTTTCATGTTGAGCGTTTTCCAGACGCGCTGGGCGCTGAGTTTGCCTTCGGCGTCGCGCTGGATCTGGAGGAGTTCGCAGCCGATGCCGTAGCCGCTGGAAAAGACGACGCGATCGGGACCCACCGGCACGGGCTGGGCGACGCACGGCTGGCGAATGCCCCACGGGTATTCCCACAGCACCGCGCCGGTGCCGGGGTCGTGCGCGGTGATGAAGAGCATATTGAAACTCACGATCTGCGGCACACCGGCGAGGGTGAGGAATGCGGGCGAGCTATACTCCGCGGGTTGGGAGCCATCGCGCCACGCGACTTCCCCGTCCTTCCGCCGAAAGGCGAAGAGCGACTTTCCGTGCGACTGCCCCATGCTGACGATGACCTTGTCCTCGTGGATGAGCGGTGAACCGGCGTAGGCCCACTCGGGCTGCCCTTTCGGGGCGTCCTGCGCCTTTGTGCGCTGCCAGATTTGCCGGCCGGTGGCGAGGTCGAGGCAGTTCGTCGTGCCCGTGGCGCCGAAGGTATAGACGCGGCCGTCGGCGATGGTGGGCGTGGAACGCGGGCCTTCGCCGCCGAGGGCGGAGGCGTAGCGGGCGGGGTAGGCGTGTTCCCAGAGGCGTTTGCCGCTGAGAACGTCCAGGCAAACGACCACCTCGCTGTCGCCGCGCTGCTCGAAGGTCACGGCGCGATTTCCCACGATGGCAAACCCCGACCACGCGGGACCGATCGGCTGGCGCCAGAGGATTTGAGGTGGCGCTTTTTCCCAGTCGCGCGCAAGCACCGTGCCGTCGTCGATCACGGCATTTCGCTGTGGCCCGAGGTATTGGGGGAAGTCGGGGCGTCCGCTGCGATCGAGCGCGGCGTGAGGGGCGGCCTTTTCCAGAGCCGGTCCGGCGCGCTGGGTCCAGCGCGGCTCGAGGATGGGAATCATATCGCCCGTGACGCCGCGGAAACGAAAGGCCGCGGCGAGCGAGCCGCCCAGAGCGAGGAAAGCGATGAGGACTCCGATCCGAAGCCGCCACGGAGTGCGCGACGCGAGCAGCCACCACAGGACGAGCAGCAGGAGGATGAGCCCGACCAGGCAGAGCAGGACGACGTTGCGGAGTTGCAATTGCGTGGTCGGCGCGAGGCGCACGACGACCATGGCAAGCACGCCGAGGACGAGGATGGTGACCGCTGGCCACCAGCGGATGGGCGGGCCCGAGGGACTTTCATGCATGCGCGTTCCTATGCTTGGAAACGTGCGGCGCGGCAAGTTCGATGGTGCGTCCCGGTTCGGCGTTCGAGGCGCGGAACTTTCCCGCCGGCGTGGGAATATTGTGCTTCGAAGGAAGAATTACCTCCCGTTGGCTGGCGCATTCCGGCAGCTTCCGGCGCAATGTTTTCTTCGGAACAACTTTCCGCACGAAATTGGGCCACCGTATTCCGGCGCTGGCTCCCGTGGCTGCTTCTGGGCGCCGCGCTGGTTGCGCTCTCCTTCCTCGGCGACCCCGTCGTCAGTGGCTGGCTCGAGGGCCGTCATCCGAAGCACCTGCGCCTCGCCGCGCGCTTCATCAGCAAAGTCGGCGACTGGCCCGCGCTCGTCATCGGTGCCGTCGTGGTCGGGGCACTGGGCGCTGCCCTGCACCGCCGCTGCTGGCGCATCGTCTGCATGATGGTGCTCGCCGCGTCCCTCGCCGGGATCACGGCCAATATCTTCCGCTTCTCCACCGGACGCGCCCGTCCCCACGCCGATGCGGCTCAAGGCTGGCACGGACCCCCGATTGGAAAGAATTTTCGCATCGCCAAACACGGGATCAATTCCTTCCCCTCGGCCCACACGACCACGGCCATGGGGTTTTTCGCCACGCTCCTGATCCTCGTGCCGAAAGTGGGCATCTGGTTCCTGCCCGCGCCGCTGCTCGTCGGTGTGTCACGCCTTTACCTCGGAGTGCATCACTTCTCCGACGTCTTTGCCGGGCTCCTGCTCGGGACGGCGGTCGCCATTTTCACCTGCCGCGTGCTCGCTCCGCGCTGGCCGGATTTTCTGCGCTGGGGGAGCGGTCTGCCGCTGCCCCATTTCCTGATGCGGCACAAGGGAACGCGCATCCGCTTCCTGGGGTAGGCTGCGCAGGTCCGCGGGGAATGCCGGCGGTGAAGGAAATGGAGAAAGTGACTTGTCAAAAGCGATGGCATCGTTGACAAGTTTGCCCACCGCAAGAAAGCGCGTCCCCCTTCCTCTCCGATCGACCGGAGAGAGCGCGCTCAGCGGTTGACCCTCACCGGTTTTCCCAACTCTCTTGCCATGCCCATTGCGAATGTCATCCGCCGTATCCGCGCGCCGAAACGCGATGGGATGGGATGCTGGCGCCATGGCGAAGCCGCCGGCCCCGACGACCGGCCACGTGGGTGCCGGGCGGTGTGCTGAACAAACGCTCCTGAGCATTCGCACCGATGTATTTCGCGCCGTCCGCTTCCGTCCTGCAACCGCTGCGATAGCCCCGTGAGATTTTTCACACGCTTCCTGGGTGTGCTGGCAGTGCTGTGGCTGTCGCCCTTCTGCGAGGCCGGTCCGACCCATCAACTGCTTTCGACCTTCGATGTGCCGGCGCAGAATCCGGGCTATGGCACGCTGGTGTCCGGGCCGAACGGCTACTACTGGGGCACCACGCAGGGTGGCGGAGCGGCGAGCTACGGGACGGTGTTCAAGATGAAGGCCGACGGCACGGACTTGCAGACGGTGGTTTTCTTTACCGGCACCAGCGGGGCCAACAAGGGACGCGCGCCGTACGCGGGACTGATCAGTGACGGCGCGGGGTTCTTTTGGGGGACGACCAAGGAAGGCGGAGCGGGCAATTTTGGAACGGTGTTTAAGGTGAACGCGAGCACGGGTGCGCTGACCACGGTGCTGGAGTTCACCAATACGGGAGGGAGTTTCAAGGGCGCGTATCCGTTTGCGGGGCTGGTCAGCGATGGGGCCGGTTTCTTGTGGGGCACGACCCAGCAGGGCGGGGCGCTCTCGCTGGGGACGGTCTTCAAGGTGAATGTGAGTACGGGCGCGATGACCACGGTGGTGGAATTCACCCACGATCAGGCGAGCAATCGCGGTTCGTATCCGTATGCCGCGCTGGTTTCCAACGGAGCGGGATCATTGTGGGGGACGACCAATTATGGGGGAACGGCCGGCGTGGGGACGATTTTCAAGATCAATACGAGCACCGGGGTGCTGACCACGGTGGTCGAGTTCACGGAGAATGGCGCGACCAACAAGGGAGCGTATCCGTGGGCGGCGTTGATGAATGACGGCGCTGGCTCGTTTTGGGGGACGACAACGGCGGGCGGGGCGCTCGGCCACGGGACGCTCTTCAAGGTGAATGCGACCACCGGCGTGCTGACGACGGTGGTGGAATTCACCAATAACGGGGCAAGCAACCGGGGTCGCACGCCGTCCGCGGGGCTGGTCAGCGACGGGTTGGGATTCCATTGGGGGACGACGACGTCGGGCGGGGCCGGCACGGGGACGGTCTTCAAGGTGAATGCGAGCACCGGGGTGCTGACGACGTTGGTGGAGTTCACCAACAATGGTGCGACCAACAAGGGTGCGAGTCCGTATGCGGCGCTGCTCAATGACGGGGCCGGGTCCTTGCTCGGGACGACCTATGCGGGGGCCACGGGCGGCACGGGGACGGTCTTCAAGGTGAATGCGAGCACCGGGGTGCTAACGACGCTGGTGGAGTTCAGCGCGAGCACGCAGTTCGGGAATGGGCGGGCGCCGTATGCGGGGCTGGCGAGCGATGGGGCGGGATCGCTCTGGGGCTCGAATGTGAATGGCGGGGGCACGAGCGGCTCCGGGACGGTGTTCAAGCTGAACCCGGTGACGAATGCGTTGACCGCGCCGGTGAAGTTTACTGGCAATGCCGGCGCGAACCGCGGGGCCTACTCGTACGGCACGCTGGCGAGCGACGGCCTGGGATTCTACTGGGGGACGACGCAGGGGGGCGGGGCTACCGGCAATGGCACGATCTTCAAAGTCAGCGCAAGCACGGGTGTGATGACGTCGATGCTCGCGTTCACGAGCAATGGAGCGAGCAACCGCGGCGCGGCGCCGGCTGCCGCGCTGCGGAGCGACGGGTCTGGTTTCCTCTGGGGGACGACGCAGACCGGCGGGACCGGGGGCTTTGGGACGCTGTTCAAGGTCAACAGAAGCACCGGGGTGCTGACCACCCTCGTGGATTTCACCTCCAATGGAGCGGCCAACAAGGGCGCCAACCCGAGCGGCCCGTTGGCGAGCGATGGCGCGGGATTCTTTTGGGGAACGACGCAAGGCGGCGGTGCGGCGGGGTTTGGGACGATCTTCAAGATCAACGCGAGTACCGGCGTGCTGACCACGGTGCTGGAGTTCACCCACGACGGCGCGAGCAACCGCGGGTCTTCGCCGTGGGCGGGTCTGGTGGGCGACGGCGCGGGATTTTTCTGGGGGACGACGCAGTTCGGAGGCACCGGCACATTCGGGACGGTGTTCAAGGTCGATGCCGCCACGGGTGCGCTGGTGACGGTCGTGGATTTCACGAACACCGTCGGACCGAACAAAGGGTCCAGGCCCACCGCCGACCTGATGAACGACGGCGCGGGATTTTTCTGGGGAACGACGAGCCAGGGAGGAGCGAGCGGCAATGGGACGGTCTTCAAGCTGAACGCGAGCACCGGAGGTCTGACCACCCTGGTCGAGTTCACCGGCGCGGGGACGCAGGCCCTGGCGGGAACGTTCCCCGGATATGGCGCGTTACTCAAATACTCGGATGGAAATCTCTACGGGACCACGGCGAGCGGCGGTCCCGGCGGTGGCGGCACCCTCTACCGCCTCGCCTTCGGCCCCACGGCGGTGACGCAGCCTGCCGGGACGATCACCTCCACATCGGCCGTGCTCAATGGCACGATCAATCCCAACGGGATCGCGACGGCGGCCAGCTTCGAGTTTGGCACTCATCCGCTGCTCACCGGAGCCGCGGTGATCAGCGCTGGCACCACCACCGCAGGCACCGCGCCCGAAGCCGTGACGGCGGCCGTGAACGGCCTGCTCCCCGGCACCACTTACTACGCTCGCGTGCGCGGCCTGAATGCCGAGAACCCGAATCTCCAATCCGGTGCAATCGTGTCGTTCACCACGGTGGCGAACCAACCTCCCGTGGCCGCGCCCACGACCGTCGCGGTCCCGGCCCAGGGCGCGGGATCGGTGTCGCTGGCGTCCTTGGTGTCCGATCCGGATCACGCCACCGCGGCGCTGACTTTTGCGATCGTCAGCGCGACGGGGGTGACCGTGACTCCGGTTTCCGCGGGCGTGTTCGATTTCGCTCCGAATGGCGCGTGGACGGGCAGCGGGAGTTTCACCTATCGCGTGACCGATCCGGCTGGGGCGAGTGCGAACGCGATCGTCACGGTGGTGGATGTGCTCGCGCCATCGATCACGGTCCCGCCGAATCTCACCGTGGAAGCGACGAGCGCGGACGGAGCGGCGGCCAGCTTTACCCCGACGGCGACGGACAATGTGGCCGTGACTTCGCTGACGAGCGCGCCGGCGAGCGGCAGCGTCTTCCTGATCGGCACGAGCGCGGTGACGGTGACCGCGATGGACCGTGCCGGCAACTCCGCCACCGGCACCTTCAACGTCACGGTGCAGGATACCACGGCGCCCGTGCTCGCCGTGCCCGGCAATGTCATCGCCGAAGCGGCCAGCGGCGTCGGAGCGATCGTCAATTACCCCGCCGCGACCGCGACCGACCCCGTGGGGGTGACCGCGCTCACCTACTCGCAGGCGAGCGGGAGCGCCTTCGCCATCGGCACCACCACGGTGACGGTGACCGCGACGGACCAGGCCGGCAACTCCGCCACCGGCACCTTCAGCGTCGCCGTGCAGGACACCACACCGCCGGTGGTGACGCCGCCGGGCAATGTGTTCGTCAATGCCAGCGGCGCGGGCGGGATGGTGGTGAATTATCCGCCCGCCACGGCGACCGACGCGGTGGGTGTCACGGGCGTCACTTACTCGCATCCGAGCGGCGCGGTCTTCGCCAGTGGCACGACGGTGGTCGTCGTGACGGCTTCGGATCTGGCGGGCCACACCGGGAGCGCTTCTTTCACCGTCACCGTGAACTCCCCACCCGTCGGCGGAGCGCTATCGGTCTCGGCCTCCTCCAACCTTCAGCAGGGCGATGCCGTGCAACTGACCGCGAGCGGATGGACCGATCCGCAGATGCCGCTGAGCTACGAATTCTTCCTCGGCGGCGCCTCGCTGGGAGCCGCCGGCACCTCCACGCAACTCAGCATGGTCGCGCCCGGTCCGGGCACCCACACCGTGAGCGTGCGGGTCACCGATGCGCTCGGGGCCGCTGCCGGGGCGGCGCGGAGCCTCGTCGTCAAAGCGGGGATCGCGAGCTGGCGGGAGGAGAACTTCGGCACCTCAAGCGAGATCGGCCCAGCCGCGGATCTCTCGGACCCGAATGGCAACGGCCTCGTCAACCTCCTCGAGTACGCTCTCCATGGCGCCCCGCTGAGCGCTCCGGGCACCGCGAACCTGAACCCCATCCTCGGGAGAAGCGCCGGGAATGCCTTGCAACTCAGCTTCAAGCGTTATCTCGACCGCCCCGATCTCACCCTGGTCGTCGTCGCGGGAAATTCCCCGACCGGCCCGTGGACCGAGCTCGCCATGAGCATCGCCGGAGGAGCTTTCACGGCCGTGGTGCCAGGGGCGGGCGTGCTGGAGACGGGAACCGGCGGTTCGCGCAATGTCACGGTGACCGATCTTTACCCGGCCACCGATCCGGCGCATCCGCAGCGCTTCGTCCGGCTCAAGGCCAGGCTCGGAAACAGCCCGCCGGCGGTGGTCCTCCTGGGAGCGAATCCACAGACCGTGGAAGTGGCCGCCACTTACAACGACTCTGGAGCCACCGCGACGGATCCAGAAGACGGCTCACTCCCCGCCTTCATGGGCGGTAATACTGTGATCCCGAACGTCGTCGGCACTTACTATGTGACATGGCAGGCGACCGATGGCGCGGGTAACATCGGCATCACGACGAGGACGGTGAATGTGGTCGATACGACTGCGCCCCTCATCACCCCGCCGGGCAGTGTCATCGTGGAAGCCACGAGCAACGCGGGAGCGCCCGTGACATATGACACGGCGGTCGCGACCGACGTGGCCGGCGTCGCCTCACTGACTTACTCCAAAGCCCGCGGAAGTAACTTCGCCATCGGCATGACCACGGTGACGGTCACGGCGGTGGATCAGGCGGGTAACTCCGCCGCCAGCACCTTCACCGTCACCGTGCGGGATACCACAGCCCCCGCGCTCACCGCGCCGGCCCATGTGATCGCCGAGGCGACCAGCAGTTCGGGAGCCATGGTGGCTTACCCTGCCGCGGCCGCGAGCGACCTGGTGGGAGTTACCTCACTGACTTACTCCAAAGCCAGCGGAAGTAACTTCGGCATCGGCACCACGACGGTATCCGTGACCGCGCGGGATCAGGCCGGCAACTCCACGAGCAGCAGCTTCACGGTGACCGTGTGGGATGCCACTCCCCCGGTGGTGACCCTGCCGGGCAATGTGGTGGCGGAAGCCAGCAGTAACACGGGAGCGATCGTCGCCTACCCCGCCGCGACCGCCACGGATTTCGTGAGTGTTGCTTCGCTGACTTACTCCCGTGCCAGCGGGAGTAACTTCCCCATAGGGACCACCATGGTGACAGTTACTGCGACGGATCTGGTCGGTAACTCCGCCGCGGGCACTTTCGCGGTTACCGTGCGAGATACGACTCCCCCGGCGCTCACCCCGCCCGGCAACATGATCCTCGAAGCCACCGGCAGCGACGGGACGGTCGTCAATTTCCCCGCCGTGATCGCGACCGATCTCGTGGGTGTCACCGCGGTGATCCACTCTCCCGCTAGCGGGAGCGCCTTCCCGATCGGGACGGCCACGGTGACGGTCACAGCGATGGATCAGGCCGGTAACTCCGCCAGCGAATTCTTCACCGTGACCGTGCAGGATACCACGGCGCCATTGATCACCCCGCCCGGAGATATCACCGCCGAAGCGGCGGGTGCCGGGGGAGCGATCGTTGAGTTTCCCGCGGCGGATGCGTCGGACATCGTGGGTGTTGCGACGCTCGACTACTCCCGCGTAAGCGGGAGCACCTTCGGCATCGGGACGACGCCGGTGCTGGTCACCGCGATGGACCAGGCCGGTAACATTGCGACGAGTACGTTCAATATCACCGTGCAGGACACCACGGCGCCCGAACTGACGCTTCCGAACAATGTCATGGCCGAAGCGACCAGCGGCCTTGGCGCGATCGTCAATTACCCCAACGCGACCGCGACCGACCTCGTGGGCGTCTCCGCGCTCACTTACTCCCGCGCGCCCGGGAGCGTCTTCTCATTTGGCACGACGACGGTCACGGTCACCGCGCTGGATGCGGCCGGTAACTCCGCCACGGGTTCGTTTACGGTCGCCGTGCAGGACACGACGCCGCCGGTGGTGACGCCTCCGGGCAATGTGCTTATCAATACCAGCGGCCCGGCCGGGATGGTGGTGAACTATCCGCCCGCCACGGCGACCGATGCGGTGGGTGTCACGGGCGTCACTTACTCACAGGCCAGCGGCACGGTCTTCGCCAGTGGTACGACGGTGGTCGAGGTGACGGCGTCGGACACCGCGGGCAACCCGGGCCGCGCCACCTTCACCGTGACCGTGAATGCGCCGCCCACCGGCGGAGCGCTCTCGGTGTCAGCGGCGCCGGATCTTCAGCAGGGCGGTCTGGTGCAACTGAACGCCACCGGGTGGGCGGATGCACAGGGGCCGCTGAGCTACGAGTTCTTCCTTGGCGGCGCCTCGCTGGGAGCCGCCGGCCTCTCCAGCACGCGCGACCTCGCTGCGCCAGCCCCTGGCACCTACACGGCGGGGGTGCGAGTCACCGATGGGCTCGGGGCCTTCGTCGAGGCGACTCAGAGTGTCACCGTCCACATGGGCATCGCGACATGGCGGCAGGCGCACTTTGGCAGCACGATGGAAAGCGGCGCCGCCGCGGACCTCGCCGACCCGAATCGCAACGGCCTCGTGAACCTCGTCGAGTACGCTCTCAATGGTGACCCGATGGGCGCCACGGCTGGGAAGGACGTATCACCGGAGCAGGGGTGGAGCGCCGGAAAAGCCATGCAGCTTACCTTCACTCGCCACCTCGACCGCACCGATCTCACGCTGATCGTGATCGGCGCGGATTCCCCCACCGGTCCATGGACCGATCTCGCCACGAGCATTGCCGGAGGGCCTTTCGAGGCCGAGTCCGGCGCGACCGCGGTGGAGACCGGGACGGGCGCGACGCGCAGTGTCACGGTGACCGACCTCTTCCCGGCGACCGACCCCCTGCATCCCCGGCGCTTCCTCCGGCTGAAAGTCAGGCGTTAGAGGATGTACCGAAAGACAGAAAAACGAGCCGCAGATGAACGCGGATGAAACGCAGATTCAGAGAAATGCGAATCCCTTCATCTGCGGAAATCCGCGTCCATCTGTGGCTAGATCGAATGCCGGTACACCCTGTTAGAGCGGCGCCTCACGATCTAGGCGATCACGATGACCGCTGAGAACGCGGAAGACGCGGAAGACGCGGAGCGGAACTGTTTGGACGTTCTCGTTCCCAAACTCTGTTTGGGAACGCACTTGTCTGCGCAACTCCGTTGCCCCCGTGGGCGTGTCCGCCCGCGTCCCGCGTCCCGCCGCCGGAACAGAGTTTCACCCGCAATTGCGTTCCCAAACGGATTGGGAACGAGGCAGGGTGTCCCTCTTCATCCGCGTCATCCGCGGTCACTCCCCTCGCCGGATTTAGGGTAAATCGGTTTACGCCTGCGCGAGCGCGGCTTTCACGGCGTCGAAGTTCGGGAGATCTTTCGGCGTCGGGGTCTGCTCGGAATAGACGATCATGCCAGCTTGATCGATGACGAAGGCGGCGCGTGCGGAGCTGTCGCCGATCCCGGCGATGCCTTTGAAGAGCACGCCGTAGGCATTGGTGGCTTCCTTGTTGAGATCACTGGCGAGGGTGATGCCGATCTCGTTGGGCTTCGCCCAGGCTTCCTGCGCAAACGGGCTGTCCACGCTGATCGCGATGACTTCCGCGCCAGCGTATGCGTCGAGGCCCTGAGAGACGCTGCACATTTCGTCCGTGCAGACGCCGGTGAAGGCGAGCGGGAAGAAGAGGACGACGGTGTTCTTGCCGGGCGCTGGGATGGTGACATCGACGAGGCCGTCGGCTTTTTTCGACTTGAGGGTGAAGGAGGGCGCTTTGGTTCCGACTGTGAGTGGCATGGGAGAATTGGGGATTGTGGTTTGCGGATTGCGGATTGGACTGCGGGCGTCTTAGTTCGCCGGGCGCACTCGTGGCAATCCGAAATCCGCAATCCGCAATCGTCGATCCGCCATGACTGACTCGCTCTGGTGGACGCTGACGCTCGTGCTCATGCTGCTCGGTTTCATCGGCACGGTCGTGCCCTTGCTTCCGGGGACGACGGTCATTCTCGCGGCAGCGGTGATGCATCATTTCGCGCTCGGGGCGGAGCGGAGCGTCGGGTGGTGGACGCTCAGCGGATTGCTGGTGCTCACGATCGTGTCCTATGTGCTGGATTTCGTGAGCGGAGCGCTGGGCGCGAAGAAGTTTGGCGCGAGCCGATGGGGTGCGGTGGGCGGGATCGTCGGTGCGATCGTGGGAATCTTTTTTGGCCTGCCCGGGATTTTCATCGGGCCGCTCGCGGGAGTGCTGCTCGGTGAAATGCTCGGCGGCAAGGGCCTGCTGCCCGCGGGCAAATCGACGTGGGGCACGCTGCTCGGGACCACCGCGGGGATGGTGGCGAAGTTGTTCATCGCCACGTTGATGATCGCGTGGTTCCTCGCCGCGGCGCTCTGGCTCTGAGCGGCGGGATCGGAGTTTCTCGGAAGGTGTAACGGAATTCGTTCGGATGAGTGGGATGCCCGCCCTGGCGCGCAGCGCCGCATCGAAAAACCGTCATTCTGAGCTTGCGAAGAACCTCATTCTTCCGTGGGCCGCGGCGGTACGGAGCTTCTCCCGCAACACTCGCTCCGCACCACCGCTGCCCA